>NZ_JAGGPO010000006.1:49484-100413 GCF_018613775.1 Arthrobacter sp. ISL-69 | reverse complement strand
TGTTCCGGCCCTTACCTGTATCTCAGCTGGCTGCGGTTTCGGCAGTCATCAGTTCCTAGCGCTTCTTCTTTTTCGGCGCCTGCTTCCGGGCACCGTCCTGGGCCGCAGCCTTCGCCGGATTTCCCGAACGGCCCGAGGGCCTGCCCTCGATACGGGTCTGGCTGGCGCCGTCTTCGCCCGGTGCGGTGTACTGCAGCTGGGCGGGCTTTTCCGGGGCTTCCAGGCCGGCTGCGCGGATCTGCGGCTCGTGGTGCTCCGTGTGTTCCCCGGCGGTGTCAGCAACCACGACGTCCTCCGCGGGAGTCACCTCGACCTCCAGGTTGAACAGGAAGCCGACGCTTTCCTCCCTGATGGCCTCCATCATGGCTTGGAACATGATGAATCCCTCGCGCTGGTATTCAACGAGCGGGTCGCGCTGGGCCATGGCACGGAGGCCGATGCCTTCCTTGAGGTAGTCCATCTCGTAGAGATGTTCCTGCCACTTCCGGCCGATCACGGACAGCACTACGCGGCGTTCCAGTTCGCGCATGCTCTCGGATCCGATGGCCTCTTCCCTGGCCTGGTAGACCAGGCGTGCATCGGAAAGGATCTCTTCCTTCAGGAAGTCCACGGTGATGCGGGACTTGCCGCCAGCTTCGTCAATGACGTCGTGGGACGTAATGCTCACGGGGTACAGCGTCTTGAGGTTGGTCCACAGCTGGTTGAAGTCCCAGTCGTCCCCGGTGCCCTCGGCAGTGGCTTCGTCGATCAGTGCGGTGATCGTGTCCTCAAGGAAGAACTGCACCTTCTCGTGCAGGTCATCGCCCTCGAGAATGCGGCGGCGATCCCCGTAGATGGCTTCACGCTGGCGGTTCAGGACGTCGTCGTATTTCAGGACGTTCTTGCGCTGTTCCGCGTTGCGGCCTTCGACCTGGCCCTGTGCAGATGCAATGGCACGGGACACCAGCTTCGATTCCAGGGCGACATCGTCCGGCACCGAACTGTTCATAAGCCGCTCGGCCGCGCCCGAATTGAACAAACGCATCAGGTCATCCGTCAGGGACAGGTAGAACCGGGACTCGCCGGGGTCGCCCTGGCGTCCGGAACGACCGCGGAGCTGGTTGTCGATGCGGCGCGACTCGTGGCGTTCGGTGCCCAGGACGTAGAGCCCTCCGAGGTCCAGAACTTCCTCGTGCTCATCCTTGACGGCCTGTTTGGCTGCTTCGAGCGCCGCAGGCCAGGCGGCCTCGTACTCGTCCGAGTTTTCTTCCGGATCCAAGCCCTTGGCGGCCAGTTCGGCGACTGCGGTGAATTCGGCGTTTCCGCCCAGCATGATGTCGGTACCGCGACCGGCCATGTTCGTGGCGACCGTCACGGCGCCCTTGCGGCCGGCCTGCGCGACGATCGCGGCTTCACGGGCGTGGTTCTTCGCGTTCAGGACCTCATGCCGGATGCCTTCCTTGGCCAGCAGCCGGGAAAGGTATTCGCTCTTCTCCACGCTGGTGGTGCCCACCAGCACCGGCTGGCCCTTTTCGTGGCGCTCGGCGATGTCCTTGACGACTGCGTCAAACTTGACCGCCTCGTTCTTGTACACCAGGTCCGACTGGTCGAGGCGCTGCATGTCCCGGTTGGTGGGGATGGCCACCACTCCGAGCTTGTAGGTGCCCATGAACTCCGCGGCTTCGGTCTCGGCGGTGCCGGTCATGCCCGAAAGCTTGTCGTACATGCGGAAGTAGTTCTGCAGCGTGACGGTCGCCAAGGTCTGGTTCTCCGCCTTGATCTCGACGGCTTCCTTGGCCTCGATCGCCTGATGCATTCCCTCGTTGTAACGCCGTCCGGCCAGGATGCGGCCGGTGTGCTCATCGACGATCAGGACCTCGCCGTCGAGGATAACGTAGTCCTTGTCCCGCTTGAAAAGTTCCTTGGCCTTGATGGCGTTGTTCAGGAAGCCGATCAGCGGCGTGTTGGCTGACTCGTAGAGGTTGTGGATGCCGAGGTAGTCCTCGACCTTTTCGATGCCCGCTTCGAGGACACCTACGGTGCGCTTCTTCTCGTCGACCTCGTAGTCGGTGTCGGCCTTGAGCCGCAGGACCACCTTGGCGAATTCGCTGTACCAGCGGTTCGTGTCGCCCTGGGCAGGACCGGAAATGATAAGCGGGGTACGGGCCTCGTCGATGAGGATGGAGTCGACTTCATCAACGATTGCGAAGTGGTGGCCGCGCTGGACCAGTTCTGACTTGTCCCAGGCCATGTTGTCGCGCAGGTAGTCAAAGCCGAATTCGTTGTTGGTGCCGTAGGTGATGTCCGCGGCGTATTGCTCGCGGCGCACGGCGGGGTCCTGGTTGGAGAGGATGCAGCCGCTGCTCAGGCCGAGGAACCGGTAAACGCGGCCCATAAGGTCGGACTGGTATTCGGCGAGGTAGTCGTTCACCGTGATGACGTGGACACCCTTGCCGGCGAGGGCATTGAGGTAGGCCGGAGCGGTGGCCACCAGGGTCTTGCCTTCACCGGTCTTCATTTCGGCGATGTTGCCCAGGTGCAGGGCGGCTCCGCCCATCATCTGGACGTCGAAGTGGCGCATTCCCAGCGTTCGTGACGAGGCTTCGCGCACCGCTGCGAAAGCCTCCGGCAGGAGATCATCCAGCTTCTCGCCGTCCTGGTGGCGTTCCCGGAGCCGGTCGGTTTCTTCACGCAGTTCGGCGTCCGTGAAGGTCTTGAGGGAGCTCTCCAGGGCATTGATGGAATCGGCATAGTTCCTCAATTGCCTTAGGGTTTTTTTGTCACCCGTACGGAGAAGTTTTTCGATAAGTGATGCCACGTGAAGTTGCTCCCAGTCTCAAGCTGCCGAATTCTGGCGTGTTCAGTCTACGGGAGAGACGCACGGTGCGTTACGCCTGTTCCCTGAGAGCGGATGCACCCGCTCCGGTGGCAGCGAC
The DNA here is from genome assembly GCF_018613775.1 of Arthrobacter sp. ISL-69. Classification (NCBI taxonomy): domain Bacteria; kingdom Bacillati; phylum Actinomycetota; class Actinomycetes; order Micrococcales; family Micrococcaceae; genus Arthrobacter; species Arthrobacter sp. ISL-69. The sequence continues at coordinate 97,498 of NZ_JAGGPO010000006.1, read as the reverse complement.
TGCCTCGGCGAGCGCCGGCCCCAAGTCGCCGGCGGGCGAGACCACCACATGGTCAAGCTCGAGCCATTCGGCCATCAGCTGGAGTTCTGCGGCCAGTTCGACGGCGGTATCCGCCGGCGCATCCGGTTCGGCGTGCGCTGCCCTCGCCAGGAGGCGGCCAGCCGCCCTGTCAGCCTTCAGGTCGACCCGCGCCACGATGCCGTCCCTCAGCAGGAACGGAAGGACGTAGTACCCGAAACGCCGTTTGGCCTCCGGTGTGTAGATCTCAATCCTGTAGTGGAAGCCGAAGAGCTCCTCCAGCCGCCGCCGCTCAAAGACGAGCGAGTCAAACGGGCTGAGAAGGGCCCGTCCCGTTGCCGCGCGGGGCAACTTGGAATCGACGTGCCGGTAGACCGGCCTGTCCCAGCCCCGGACAGCGACGGGCTCCAGCGTGCCGAGCTCCACAAGATGCTGCACGGAAATGGCGGCCGCACGCAGGGGGCTCCGAAAGTAGTCAGCGAAGCAGCGCACGGTTCCGATGCCGTGGGCCCTCGCCGCGGCAGCGATGAGCCGGTCCATCGCTGTCGCAGGATCGGCGTCGGCGTCTCCCCCGCCGTCGAGCGGGGAAAATACCTTCCCCGTAAGTGTGTAGCGGCGTTCGAACTGCTCGGTCCGCGAGGACGCCGAGACGAGCCCTTCCTCGAAAAGGTGTTCCAGGACGCGTTTGACTGCGTTCCAGTTCCAGCCCCAGTTGTCCGTCCGCCGGTCCTCGACATGTCCGATCCGGACAGTGAGTTCGGCGGCGGTCAGTGGTTTGCCCTTGGCAAGTTCTTCGAGGACCTTCACGGCCACACCGGTGCGGAGTTCGGGGTCCATAGCCGATGCCCCGACCCACTTCCGGCTCTGCCACAGCAAAAGGTCCGGGAAGTGGTCCGGCCTGATGAAGCTGGCTTCGTGCGCCCAATACTCCATCATCCTGCGCGGATGCTTGGACGCCATCCGGTTCAGAATGGCACGGTCGTAATTTCCGAGCCTGGAGAAGAAGGGCAGATAGTGGCTGCGGGCAAGGACGTTGACGGAGTCAATCTGGACCAGGTGCAGCCGGTCAAAGGTACGGCCCACCGCCCGTGCAGTCACGGGTCCGGCGGGCCGTCCTTTGTCCAATCCCTGGGCTGCCAAAGCGATTCGCCGTGCCTGATTGAGGCTCAGCGATGCGCTCATGTCAGTCCTTCCTTTGGCTGGTCAACACCAGCTTAGGCGAACACGCTGCTTAGGCGCGTGCAGGTTCATCCTCCGAGCGGTAGGCGAGGATCTTCTCTTCCAAGGGCGCTTCGCCCGGTTCGCAGGTCTGGTCCAGGCTGATGACGCCGTAGGTCCATCCGTCGCGGCGGTACACCACGGACGGCGCTTTGGTCTCCTTGTCCACAAACAGGTAGAAGGAGTGGCCCACAAGTTCCATGTTGTCGACGGCGTCGTCGAGCGTGATGGATGCCGCCGGGAAGACCTTGCGGCGGATCAGGACCGGTGAGTCGCCTGCCGGGATGTCATTGTCGACGTCGTACGGCGACTTTTCCACGGGCGCCGGCTGTGGCTCCTGGTGGTTGCTGGCCTCAACATACAGAGGCTCGGTGGTGCTTGCCGGTTCGAGGCTGGCTGTCGCCTCGCGGACGGCTTTCGGGGTGTGCCGCCCGTGGTGGACCTTTTTGCGGTCCTTGGCGCGGCGCAGGCGCTCGAGGAGCTTGTTGTAAGCGAGATCGAACGCGGCGAACTTGTCGGCGGCGCTGGCTTCCGCACGGATTACGGGGCCACGGCCCAGGACAGTCAGCTCAACCGTAAGCAAGTCTGCGGTCTGGCGGGCCTTGGTCTCCTTGGACACCTTCGCGTCCACCCTTTGGACCTTGTCTCCCAGCGATGCGATCTTTGAGATCTTCTCGTCGGCGTATTCGCGGAAGCGGTCCGAAACCGTCAAATTCCGTCCGCTGATCATGAACTCCATGGTGCCCTCCAAATGACTTCGGTGACACGACGGCGGCACTTCCCGGGGCCGATCTGACTGACAGTCGAGCCCCTTTCCGAGCCGCTATCGACAGGTACAACTGATCTTGGTACCCACAACCGACGTTAGTTCATCGCTACCCGTTATTCACCTTTTCTTCGTTTTATTTTTTTCGGAGTCACGCGTCCTTCCGCGCGGTGGCGCCGGGAGCGTCTGCTGGATCGGCGGAGTCGGGCGGGCGTGTCGCCGCCAGCACCACGGCACCAACGACAATGCCGCCCGCCTGGTGGACTGCCCGCGCAGCCTCTGCCAGCGTGGCGCCCGTGGTGAGGACATCATCCACGATGATGCAGGGTCGCCCCCGGATGTCCGGCTCGAAGAGGACCGGTCCCGCATGCATCGAGCCGCGGACGCGCTTGACGCGTGCCCCTCGCCCCAGTCCCTTTTGCCCTCCGGCCATCGCAGGAGAAGACACCAGGGCACGGATTCGTTCCGGGAGATCAACGGCAGCCCGTGGTCCTTGGACGGTTGCCCTCCGCTTGCGGAGGGCGCAGGCAAGGGATCCCGCACCCAGGCCGCCGCTGCGGGCCAGGTTGCGCAGCATGAGGTGCACCGGGCTGAAACCGCGTTTCCGGAATGCGCTGTTGGTGGTGGGAACCGGAATGAGGCAGAATCCCCGCATTGTCCCGGCGGCCCGCTGGATGGCTCTTCCCAGTGCTTTGGACAACACCGACCCGAGCTGGCCCTGGCCGTGTTTCTTGAACGACAGCAGGGCCTGGGCGAGTTCCTCACGATAAACCCCGGCAGCCACGACCGGAAGGATGACCGAGCCGTTGACATCCATGAGGGCAGGCGCCTGCGCCTCAGCCCGGAAAGGCGCCTTGGTGAGGGTCCGCACCGCCCGTTCGCATGGGCCGCAAAGCGAGAAATCTTCCGTTCCGCAACAGACACATTCCACCGGGGCGGCCAACGCCAGGAGCTCGCGGCCCGCACTTGCTGCCCGGTCCGCAGCCCTCGGAAGCCACTGTGAGTAGTCGCTGCGGTGTTTTGCCGGCGTCGCGGCAGGAGGCGCCAGATCGGGATCGGGTAGTCGAATCACCTGCTAAGGCTGCATGACTGGACGCCCGGCCAGGAAGCCCGGACGGTGCCTATGTGGACATCGCGCCACGGGCCGGCACGCCCTGCGGCGTGCCTGGAAGGGCCGCTGCGTCAGCCCGGGAACGACGGATCCACTGGTCCCTTCAGCTGGGGTGACCAACCGTTTCCGAGGCGCTGGAAAATACCGTCAGCGGACTGCCCGAAGATTTCCTCCGGTCCGTTGCCGGCGCTAATCGCGGTGAGCCCTGGCCAGGGGGCCAGCTGCTGGGGCTGGGAAGCAGCCAGGGAGAGCAATTCCGGCGTGACGTTGTCGGTGGCCGATCCCTTCATGACCGCGACCGTGGTGTCGCTTACCCAGACACCCTGGTCGGGTTGGCGGTCGGTCAGGAGGGTCGTCGGGGCAGTGAGGTCCCGGGGCGTGCCGTCAGCGTTGCGGACAATTCCCGTCACCTGCACGCGGGTTTTCCCGTTTTGCTCGGAAATCACGAGGGCACGCACCCCCTCCCGGGATATTCGGAACTCCTTGACGGTGCGTCCTGCGAGCCACGCGGGTGCCAGCGTCACAGTTGGCATGCCGGCACCCTCGGCGACGCCGGTGGGGCGGTAGGCGAGGACTTCGGTAGCACCGTTGGCCCCGGGGCCGGCAGTCCAGACCCAGTCCTCCTGGCCGAACGACGGGTGGGTGAGGGTGGAACGCGTAGTCAGCGCCCTCGCGGGCTGCCCCGGCACAATCGAGTACAGGGTTGTCCTGGTGCTGTTGAGGAACGCTATGGACTGTGATGCCGGGGACTCGGCCGGGGAAACCGGATCGAGTGCTCCCACGGACTGGATATCCGGAAGCGGTGAAATCCTGTTGTTCTCGTAGCGGACCAGCTGGCCCTCATTCACGGCAATCTGGCGGGCCGGGACGTTCTTGTCACGGACGGGAGGCAGCACGGACCCGTTGTCCTCGACGCGGACCAGGTCTTGGTTCGCCCTGAGCTCTACGTTGACAACGTCGGGTTGGCCGCGGAAGGTCAGCGCCAGTTGTGTCTGCATCCGCAGCCTGTCTTCGCTGGAAGCTTCCACCAGCTCCTTCGCACTCAGATCCACCTGCGCTGCGCCGGAGACCACCGGAACTGACTCGCGCGCCAGTTTCATCCCCGAGGGGAAGGCGCTGACAACGGCTCCCTTGAGATACGGGGCTGGTCCGCTGAGCAGTGCACTGGTCATCGCCTTGACGGTCTTCTTCTTGATGAACCATCTGACGTCCGGTACCGCGTAGGTGAAGCTCGGATCATAGAAGTAGATGGGGTAGGCGCCGTAAATCACCTTGAACGTCTGTTCAGGAATGGCGGTCCCGTCCGGGATTCCGGAGATCCGCCACTCGCCGTCCACCTGCGTCAGGGTGACCTGGACCGTTTCTTTGGTGCCCTCGGGAAACTGCGTGGCGATGCCGTCTGCATCGACGGAGTACGCCACATCAAGCTCGTAGTTGTACACGTTTTCGACGCCGGTCCGGACCACCTTGGTCGAGCGGAAAACCAGCGTCCGCTGGTCCGGCTTCCAGGCCACGGACTCGGCCTGGGTCAGGTACTCCCGCGCCACCGCATAGTCGTCTTCGTAGCCACTGCCCGCCAGATAGAAGTCATCGATGATGGATTCGGGAGCGGCGCCTTCCCGCGGAGCCACCGGAAAGAAAACGGGTGCGTTGTTGGGCTTGCCCGCGCTCTCATCCGTGCTTTTCCCGACGGGTCCGGAGCGCGGAATCTGGGCGCAGGAGGTCAGCAGCAGCAGCAGCACCGCCAAGAGAGCGGCGGCAGCGGTGCCTGGCCTTCGTGATGTGGCGTTCATTTCGCTTCGTCCCCGCCCGTGTCGTGCGTCGCGACCGGCGAGGCAGCCGATGGCTTGACCGGCCCCGGCTCCGCAGCCTGGACGGCGCCTTCGGAGTCCGGCGCCGCGACGGTTCCAAGGATCAGCATGGTGCCCTGGCCGGTGCCGGGGAGTGCGACGTCGGCAGGTTCCAGCTGGAGCGGAGACTTGGAGATGGCCTCGCCCTGCTTCAGCGGCAAAGTCAGCCTGAAATTTGATCCTGTTCCTTTACTGCCCCAGGCCTGAAGCCACCCGTTGTGGAGTTTTGTGTCTTCCGCCGCAATGGAAAGGCCCAAACCGCTGCCGCCGGTGGTGCGCGCCCGCGCGGGGTCCGCCCGCCAGAACCGGTCAAAGACCCGCGCGGCCTCGGACTGTGTCATGCCGATCCCGTGGTCGCGGACTACAACCGCCACGGCGGTATCGTTCGCAGCGACGGAGATATTGACTGGGTTGCCTTCGCTGTGTTCAAGCGCGTTGAGCACCAGGTTGCGAAGGATTCGCTCGATCCGCCGGTCGTCCATCTCCACCACGATGCTCTTTTCACGGGAATTGATGGTGACGTCCGAACCGTATTCGGCGGCGACGGGTCCGGCGTCCTCCACGACATTCGCGATGAGCTGCAGGATATCGGTGGGCTCGGCGTCGAGCACGGCCACGCCTGCGTCGAACCGGGAAATCTCCAGGAGGTCAGCCAGAAGGGACTGGAAGCGTTCCACCTGGTTGTACAGGAGCTCGGCCGAGCGCTTGTTGATCGGATCGAAATCGTGGCGTGCGTCGTACAGTACTTCGGCGGCCATCCGCACGGTGGTGAGTGGCGTGCGAAGCTCGTGGGACACATCGGAGACGAAGCGCTGCTGCATTTGCGAGAGCGTGGCCAGTTGCGTGATCTGTTCCTGCAGGCTGGCGGCCATGTGGTTGAACGATGCGCCCAGCCTGGCCACCTCGTCCTCGCCCTTGACCACCATCCGCTCCTGCAGTTGGCCGGCCGCCAGTTTCTCGGAGACGACGGCTGCATGGCTAACCGGGCTGACGACGTTCCGGGTCACATACCAGGCAATGGCCCCAATGATCAGGACCAACACCGCCCCGCCGGCCAGCAGGACGTTCTGTATTTCGTTGAGCGTTTTCTGCGCGGTGTTCAGGTCGTAGATAAGGTACAGCTCATACACGGTGCCGTTGAACGTGACTTTGTTGCCCACGGCAATGCCCGGCCGGTCCTCAGTCCCTACCGGGAACTCGGTGGATGCCCAGAACTGGTCCTTGCCTGATTCCTGAACGGCTTTCCGCAATTCGGGCGGGATGACGCTGACGGTGAGCTGGTCCGATGCCCGTGATTCCACCCAGCGGTTGCGCGGTTTGGTCTGTTCCGGCATCGCTTCAAAGACATATCGACGCTGGATCACGTTTCCGCGCCCCTCAACGGCGTTTAGCGTGTCGTAGACGAGTGTAATAACGCTCGACTGGTCGGTGACCTGGGCGCCATCAAACGTGTCCTGGACCTGTTTGACGTTGTACAGCGTCTCCGATTCCGCCTGGGTCAACCGTTCCTGGAACAAGTTGTTGGCGATCTGGTTCGACAAGTACGCGCCCACCACGGCGAACGAACCAATCGAGAGCAGTAGCGTAGTGAGGACTGTCCGGAACTGCAGGGACCTGCGCCAACGCCGGTGCAACGCCCGCAGCAGGAACCGGACACCGGGCAAGAGCCGGATCAGCCCGGTCCGGACGAGCCGCGAGACCCGGAGTCCAACAATCCGGGCACGGCGTACCCAGATGCGGGTTCGGAACGGCAGTCCGGAGAGCACACCGGCCATTGCATCGGTATGCTCCGGAGCACCGTGGACGTGGGCGTGTTCCGTTTTTGGCGGGCGGGCTACCTCCGGCTCGCCGCCGGCTTCGCCGCTGGACGGGTCAGGAACCTGCTTTGTAGCCGACACCACGGACCGTCAAGACAACTTCGGGGGCTTCAGGGTCGCGTTCGATCTTTGACCTCAGCCGCTGGACGTGGACGTTCACAAGGCGCGTGTCTGCCGCGTGCCGGTATCCCCAGACCTGCTCCAGCAGCAGTTCGCGGGTGAAGACCTGCCACGGTTTGCGGGCGAGTGCAACGAGCAGGTCAAACTCCAGGGGCGTCAGCGAGATGCGTTCGTCGTTGCGGCTCACCAGGTGCCCGGCCACGTCAATGGTGATGTCGGCAATCCGCAGCGTTTCAGGAGCCTTTTGGTCACCCGGACGGAGTCTCGCCCTAACCCGCGCAACCAATTCGGCCGGCTTGAACGGTTTGGGCACGTAGTCGTCGGCGCCGGATTCCAGGCCGCGGACCACATCCGAGGTATCCGACTTCGCGGTCAGCATGACAATGGGCGAATCCGACTCAGCGCGGATCTGCCGGCACACTTCAATGCCGTCCATGCCAGGAAGCATCAGGTCCAACAGCACGAGGTCCGGCTTCGAGGAACGAAAGACTTCCAGAGCCTGTGCCCCGTCTGCGCAAAAGACCGGCTCGAAGCCGTCATTGCGCAAAACAATTCCGATCATCTCGGCCAGCGCCTCGTCATCGTCCACTACCAGAATGCGTGCCTTCATAGTTATATATTCGCCTATTGAATGGGCTTTGTCCCGTTGAGGGCCGACACGGCATGGCGCGGTCACCTGCCGGGCGGGACGCGGAACGGCCGGACCGGCGCCACACCGCGAAGAATCAGCCCGAGGCTATGAGGCGTGCGGGCAAAACTATAGGCTGGGAGCGGGCCGGACGGTGCAGGACACCGCCGGTCCGGAGCGTCGGGCCGGAGTTTCGGCCGGGCTGCTCGCGGACAGCATCTTTTGGGGAGGAACAGGTTGTCAGAGCAGGATCCGAACGCGCGGCCCCGGGAGGGGCATCCGCAGCCGGTGGAGCCACCCGCAGGGGGCGCGCCGCAGCAGTGGCCCGCGCCGCAGCCGCCCCACCAGGGAAGCCAATCGCAGTGGAACCCGCCGCAGGGTGCCTCCGGCGGAAACCAGCCGCAGTGGGCGGCGCCGCAATGGAACACACAGCAGCCCGGTCACGGCGGACAGCCGCAATGGGGTTCCCCCTACCCGGGGCCAGAGCCTTACTCCAATCAGCCGGGGTACGTCGCTCCGCCGAAGCCCGGGATAGTTCCGCTGCGACCGCTGATGTTCGGCGAAATCCTGGACGGCTCGTTTCAGACCATCAGGCGCAACGCCGCAGCGATGCTGGGTGCGGCCCTCCTGGCACAGGCCCTGGGAACCATTGCCGGTGCGCTCGCAACGGCACAAGCCGGATCGGACGGCGAGTCCCTCGGGCTGTGGCTGGAAAGCCTGAGCCCTACGGAAATGGTCGGCCTGGGCCTCGGCGTCCTGGCCGGTGCCGTCATTCTCGGACTGGTGTCCGTCTTTACCTCGCTTGTACTTCAGGGCGTGATGGTGGTTCCCGTGGCCCGATCCGTCCTTAATTGGCGCACCGGTTTTAAGGAGATGTGGTCGCTGTCGCGGTCCAGGATCGGCTCATTGCTCGGGCTTGGTGGGCTCATGATCCTGGCCAGCGTCGCCGTCGTCGCCGTACTGGTGGGCGGGACCTGGCTCCTGGCAGATTCCATGGGCGGAATGTCTGCGCTCATCATCGTCCCCCTGTTCCTCGGCACCGTAGTGACCGTGCTGTTGCTCTCCATCCGCTTCCTCGTGACGCCGGCTGCGATTGTCGTCGAGGAACTGGACGTACTTGACGGCCTCCGAAGGTCCTGGCAGCTGACTCGGCACAACTGGTGGCGGATCTTCGGCATCACGCTGGTCGTTTCCCTCCTCATCGGCATTATCAGCCAGATTGTCCTGATCCCCATCAGCCTCGTTTCCGGCGGATTTTCCTCCGTCGTCGCGCCCCATGGCGGCGACGACGCGCAACGCGCCCTCGCGGTGGGCGTCGGCATCGCGTCGCTCATCGTCTCGGCTCTCGTAGGGGCAGTGGCGTACGCCTTCCAAACGTCCGTGGTGGGCCTGTTGTACATGGACCTTCGGATGCGCAAGGAAGGACTCGACCTCGCCCTTCTCCGGCTGCTGGAATCAAGCACGGACGCCAACGGCGTCCCCGGACGCGGCATCGCCCCGGAGGGGAACGCGGGCCGCCCTGCTCCCGGCGGCTGGTCCCACGCCCCCTACGGCCCGCCACCGGGCTACGGCCCGCCACCGGGCTACGGTCCACCACCGGGCTACGGTCCACCTCCGGGCTACCGCCCGCCCCCGGGCTCCGGATGAGCCCGCCGGTCCTTTCCGAGGCGGCATCCGCGGTGGGTACGGTCCTGCATTCGGCCGCTGGCCGGACGCCAGCTGAACCTCCCGTGGAGCCCGACAGGCAGGAGGCCAGCAGGTGGGCCGCCGAAGAACTGTCCAAGCCCGTGTACCGGGACGCACAACCGGACTGGCTGACCGATCTGTGGCGGCAATTCACGGACTGGCTGCGATCGCTCAATAGCGGCGACCCCGCAATTGACAGCGGCGTCGCCGTACCGGCCATCGGGGTGACCATTGTGATCCTCATTGCAGTGGCCATCCTCCTCGCGCGCCCCCGGCTGAACGCCCGCCGCCGCCCGGCCGGAGACGTCGTCGACGCCGATCCCTCCATCAGCCCGGGGGAATACCGGCGGCTCGCGGCAGCCGCGGCAGCACGCTCCGACTGGCGAACCGCCGTCGTCGAAGAGTTCAGGGCCATCGTCCGGTCCGCGGAGGAGCGAATGGTGATCGACCCGCTGCCGGGCCGGACGGCGGACGAGGTGGCCGGCCAGTTGGCCGGCGCCTTCGGCGGCTGTGCCGCGCAGCTGCGCCGGGCCGCCGATCAATTCGACGCCGTCCGGTACGGCAGCGAGGACGCCACCGCCAGGGATCACGCCGACATGGTGGCGCTGGATCAGCTTCTGGAATCCGCAAAGCCCGACTTCGGTCGGCCGGCCGCGGACCGCCTGGCGCTGCCGTTATGACGCCCGTACTTGAGTCGGAGATCCGGCCCTCATCGCCGGGACCTGCCGCCGGAAGTGACCTCGCCGGCCACAACGTCAGGGCATGGATCCGCCGGCACCGTACGTGGACCCTCATCGGCATGGTCTTCGCGCTGGGTGTGGCGCTGACGATTGTTGCCCAACTTTCGCCCCGCGGCGACACCGTTCCCCTGTCCACGCGAAACGCAGCCCCGGACGGGGCTAGGGCCGTAGCCGAAATATTGGGAAACCAGGGCGTGGAAGTCCGCCAGACCGACAACTTCGCGGCAACGATGTCCGCCCTGGACAGTACGTCCGAGCACAGTGCGTTCGGGGACACGTCCGAGGACAGTGGGGGCAGCAGCGGAACAACTTTGCTCCTCTACGACCGAAACGGCTACCTGGACCGCGGACAGCTTCAGGAGTTGCAGCAGGCCACGGACAGGCTGGTCGTGGTGACTCCCAGGCTGAACGCGCTCAGCGCCCTCGGCGGTGACATTCGCCCCGCCGGAGTTGTCCCGGCGGGGGTTGCCACGCTGGATCCCGGCTGCGGGACGGATGATCCCGCCACCGCCGGAGCGGTCACTGCGGAGTCCGCGTACCTCTACCAGGCTGACCGCCCTTGCTATGAGCCCTCGGAAGGCCTTGGCGGCCTGTATGCAAGCAGCGACGACGGCCGGCTGGTGGTGATGGGCAGTACGCAGATCATCAGTAACGGCCGGCTCGATGAACAAGGCAATGCGGCGCTTGCACTGCGGACCCTCGGGGGCTCGGACCATCTTGTCTGGTATCTCCCCGGCATTGCGGATGTCACCACTGCGGACGCGCCGAAGACCCTGGATGAGCTGGCCCCGCCGTGGGTGGCCTTCCTCGGCCCGTGGCTTGCCCTGGTGGCGGTGCTGGCCATGGTCTGGCGGGGTCGCCGGCTGGGGCCACTGGTCTTCGAGCCGCTGCCGGTGGTGGTCAAGGCCGTTGAGACCGCCGAGGGCCGCGCCCGGCTATACCACGACTCCCATGCCGTGGACCGGGCGGCCGACAACCTCAGGGCGGGCACGCTGGTCCGGCTCGCGCGGGTCCTCCGGCTGGGACCGGACGCTGAGTCTACGGCCATCGTCGACGCCGCCGCCCGGCACCTTGGGCGCCCGGCTGAACAGACGGCCCGCGTGCTGGAGGCCCGTCCCCGAACTGATAGCGAGCTGGTCCGTTGGGCCCAGCAGCTGGACACACTAGAGAAAGAGGTAACCGCCCGATGAGCGAGCAGACCAACGGATTCATCCAGGGCGGCCCCGGGGGCCCTGCCCTTGCAACGGCGGAGGCCACCACCGGCACGGATCCTGTCCGGCAGGCCCTGCTCGATGTGCGTCACGAGGTGGCAAAGGCCGTGGTGGGCCAGGACGCCACCGTAACGGGGCTGCTGATCGCCCTGCTGTGCCGCGGGCACGTGCTGCTCGAAGGGGTTCCCGGTGTGGCGAAGACCTTGCTGGTCCGCACGCTGTCCGCGGCCCTGAGCCTGGACACCAAGCGGGTCCAGTTCACCCCGGACCTGATGCCCGGCGACATCACAGGCTCGCTGGTCTTCGACTCCCGGACCTCCGAATTCAGCTTCCGGGAGGGCCCGGTTTTCACCAACATCCTGCTGGCAGATGAAATCAACAGGACGCCGCCGAAGACGCAGGCGTCCCTGCTGGAAGCCATGGAGGAACGCCAGGTATCGGCGGACGGCGTCTCACGGCTGCTTCCCGTGCCGTTCATCGTCGCCGCCACCCAGAACCCGGTGGAGTACGAGGGCACCTATCCCCTGCCCGAAGCCCAGCTGGACCGTTTCCTGCTCAAGCTCGCCATGCCGCTGCCGGGGCGGGCGGACGAAATTGAGGTCATCCGCAGGCACGCGGCCGGCTTCGATTCCAGGAACCTGGCCGCCGCCGGTGTCCGCGCTGTAGCAGGCGCCGCCGAACTGGAGCAGGCTCGCCAGGCGGTGGCTGCGGTGGAGGTGGCGCCGGAAGTCGCGGCCTACATCGTGGACATTGCCAGGGCCACCCGTGCCGCACCGTCCTTCCAGCTGGGCGTGTCCCCGCGCGGCGCAACGGCCCTGCTGAGCGCCGCCCGCGCGTGGGCGTGGCTGTCCGGACGGCATTTCGTGACACCGGACGACGTCAAGGCACTGGCGCTCCCCTGCCTGCGCCACCGGGTGGCGCTGCAGCCCGAAGCGCAGATGGACGGCGTGCACGTGGACGGTGTCCTCGCCAGCATCCTGGCATCCGTGCCCGTTCCGCGCTGATGGCCATTTCAGGACGGTTCGTACTTCTGGCACTGGCGGGGCTGGTGCCGGTGATGCTGTTTCCCGGCTGGGGCACGGTTCTGCTGGTCTGCCTCGCCCTCTGCGCCTTGCTGCTCCTGGACCTCTCCATTGCGGCATCGCTCCGGAAGGTCACGCTGGACCGCACTTTGCCAGGCAATGTCACGCTCAGCGCAAGCACCGAATCCGTCCTGACGATCGGGAACACCGGCAACCGCCCGCTGCATGCCCTGGTGCGTGACGCGTGGCAGCCATCGGCGGGTACGCAGAATCCGCGCCAGCGCGTGGACGTTCCGGCCGGCGAGCGGCGGCGCATGACGGTGACGCTCAGGCCTGCCCGCCGGGGCGACCTCAAGGCTCCGCATGTAACCCTTCGCGCCTTCGGTCCGCTGCGGCTGGCCGCGCGGCAGCGGACCCTCCCCTGTCCCGGCGCAATCCGGGTGCTCCCGCCGTTCCATTCGCGGCGCCACCTTCCGTCCAAGCTCCGTAAGCTGCGTGAGCTAGATGGAAAGGCCGCAGTTCAGATCAGGGGCGCCGGCACCGAATTCGATTCGCTCCGCGACTACGTCCGCGGTGACGATGTGCGTTCCATAGACTGGCGCGCCACAGCGCGGCGGTCCGCCGTCGTCGTCCGTACCTGGCGGCCTGAACGGGACCGGCGCGTGGTGATCATGCTGGACACGTCCCGGACGGCTGCTGCGAGGATCGACGACGAGCCGCGCCTTGACACCGGAATCGAGGCGGCCCTGCTGCTAGCCGTCCTCGCAGAACGTGGCGGCGACCGTGTGGATTTCTTCGCCTTCGACCGGCGGACCCGCGGGCGGGCGGGCTCTGCGTCAAAAGGCAACGTGCTGGGACAGCTCGTGCAGGCCATGGCGCCGCTGGAACCGGAGCTCATCGAGCTGGACTGGAGCCAGGTCCCGGGCCAGATCCGGCAGATCTCCGCGCACCGCTCCCTCGTGGTGCTGCTCACCCCGCTGGACGGCGGCGCGCCCGAGGAGGGACTGCTCCCGATGGCGGCGCAACTGGCGCAGCAGCATGTTGTGGTGGTTGCCTCGGTGCGGGACCCCATGCTGGGCACTATGCAAAAAGAACGCGGGACGGCGGCACAGGTGTTCCGCGCGGCAGCAGCCGAACGTGCGCTGCTGGAACGCGAGGCGGTAGCCATCCAGCTCCGGCAAATGGGCGTCGAAGTGGTCGACGCCGAACCGCACCAACTGCCGCCGGCCCTCGCGGACGCCTACATCAGGCTCAAGGCTGCGGGAAGACTGTGACTGATCTGTCGAAAACTGTTCTGTCGGAAAGCAGGAGGCTAGCTTGAATACGCCTATCTATGAACGTGCCCTGGGCAGCGATTTCGCCCGGCTCCAGCCCGAGCTGCAGGAGTATTTTTCCCTTGCTCCCGGGTCGGGACGCTACGGTGTGGGTGAGGGGGTGTTCGACGTCGTCGGGTGCCGGCAGCAGAGGCTAAGGCCATTGTTGCGGCTCACCAGCGGGGAGGAAGCGTTCTTCCCGGAGTACGGTGAGCGTATTCCGTTCCGGATCGAAAACCACGCCCACCTCGATCCGTTCGGCCGGTCGAGCCTCACTGCCAGGCGTGAGATCCAGTTTCCCGGACGGACGCGGCTGTTCCATGACACCACCAGCTTCGACGAGTCCCGAAGCAACCCGGGACTGGTCGATTACGTGGGCCGCTACCGTCGCCTCGTCACCGACCTGAATCTCAGCGTGACCGCCGACGGGCGGCTCCGGGGTGTTTCCGAGGCCTCCCGGCTTTTCCTGGGTGCCTTGCGAATCCCGCTACCGGCCGCCGTGGACGCCAAGGCGTACGCGGAGCAGTGGTGGGAACCGTCGGAGGGCAGCCACGGAAAGCACCGGATCCAGGTCAAGGTGATCCAGCCGCAACTGGGCCTCGTCCTGGTCTACGCGGGGAGCTTCGATTACCGGCTCCGCTCCTACCCGGGCGCCGCCACGGCGCCCGGCCATCTCCCTGGCTACGGCCGGCCGGACAGGTGGGAGAGCCGCGTCTAGCCGAGGGCCAGCTGGTTGAGCCCGTCCGCCACTTGGGTCAGTCGGGTCAGGACAGCGGTGGCGGACGACGGTGTGTGCCCCGCCAGCCCCGCGGACGGCGTCACGCGGATGGAGTCGAGCGCGGAGGCGGGAAGTCCCAGGTGACGCCAGGGCCGCCACACGTTCTCCACTGCATCCTGGACACGTGGCAGGGCAGCTGACGCGTCGTTCACCGGCAGCACACCGGCCCATAGGCTCTTCCCCGCCTCGACTGCACCGGCGAGCTCTTCCCATTGCCGGGAGGTGAGCGCCTTTAGCGGGACAGCGATCCCGTCCGCCCCTGACGAGAGAATTCGCTCAAAGGGCGCCTCGATTTCGGCAACCGCGATGACCGTTTCCACAGCGCCGGCGGCCCTGATCGCGTCGATCACCAGCCGCCACGATTCTGTCACTTCCTGGCCCGGCACCGACCGCAAGGTCCGGTAACCGCTGGAAGTGGGAATCGTTCCGGCCAGGACAGCGGCGATGTCAGGTTCATCGAGCTGGACAACCAATCGTGCCCCGGGAACAGCCGTGCCCACCCGGGCGAGGAAATCGCCGACGCCGGCTGCCAGCGACTCGGCGATGTCGCGTCGGGCGCCGTAGTCGATCAAAGCCCGTTCACCGTTGTGGAGGTGCAGGCCCGCGGCCAGGCTGAGCGGTCCGCGCAGTTGGACCTTGAAGTCCTGCGCCGCGCTCTCTTCCGTCCCGGCGACATCGGCGAGGACGTTGACGTCCGTGGAGAGCGCCGACTTCGCCTTCATCAGGTCCCGCCCGGGACGGTCCACGATTCGCCACCCGTAAGGCTGGACGTCGACCGAAAGGTCAACCAGGAGTGAGGCCGTCCTGCCGAGCGCATCCGAACCGACGCCGCGGTCCGGGAGCTCCACAAGGAACGGCAGATGCGGGCTGCCGAGCTCACCGCGAACGATCCGGGTTGACTCCAGCGGGTCTTCTCCCGGCCACGGCCCCAAGGCGGTGGCCGTGACTTGGCGGGTTTCGATGACGCTGGTTTCGGCGCTGCGGGAATCAGGGTTCCGGGGGTCCTGGTTCCTGGGGTCCTGTCCGCCAGCCCTTGAGCGGTTCGATTCCGGCATGGCCTAGGCGTCGACCGCGGTGGACGGGGCGGCTTGCGAAAGCCGCGGCTGGCTGGCGGCGGCTCCATTGTTCTCCGCTGCCTGGTGGTCCTCGGCGATGGCTTCGTGGTGCCTGATGACCTCGCCGATGATGAAGTTCAGGAACTTTTCCGCAAAGGCCGGGTCCAGGTGCGCTTCCTCGGCGAGGCGGCGCAGCCGTGCGATCTGGGCGGTCTCCCGGCCGGGATCCCCTGCCGGGAGCTTGTGCGCCGCTTTGAGGAATCCGACCTTCTGGGTGGCCTTGAACCGCTCGGCCAGGAGGAAGACAAGGGTGGCGTCGATGTTGTCGATGCTGGACCGGATGGACAGCAGTTCCGCCATCACCGATTGGTCCACCTGTCCGGCCAATGAGCTGGCTGAGGGGTCGTAGGATTCGGCGTCTGAAAGATCTTGGTTCTGCTCGGTCATGGCTCCAGTCTATGGGCACCGCGCTAAATGCCCGTGGCTGTTAAGCGTCCGCGAAACGTTGCCGGAGGGACGGAAATGCCCGCCGCCCATAGTGGACGGCGGGCATCTTCACCCGGGACTGGAACTAACCGGCAAGCAGCGAGCGGTTCGCTTCCCGGCGCTTCGCCTGTTCGTCCGGATCGGGCACGGGCAGCGACGCGATGAGCTTCCGTGTGTAGTCATGTTGCGGGGCGCCCATGACCTGGGTGCCAAGTCCCTGCTCCACGAGCTTGCCCTTGTAGAGCACACCAACCCAATGGGACAGGATGTCCACGACGGCCAGGTCGTGGCTGATGAACAGTGCGGCGAACCCGAACTCCTGCTGGATGTCCTTGAACAGTTCCAGTACCACGGCCTGAACGGACACGTCCAGGGCCGAAGTGGGCTCGTCGGCAATCAGCAGTTTGGGGTTCAGGATCAGGGCACGGGCCAGTGATGCGCGCTGCCGCTGCCCGCCGGAGAGTTCATGAGGGAAGCGGTCAGCGTACGACGCCGGCAACTGCACCGACTCGAGCAGCTCGCCCACGCGTTTCCGCGCCTGGGCAGGCGTCGGATTGCTATGGATGATCAGCGGCTCGGCAACGCAGTCACCGATGGTCAGCTGCGGGTTGAACGAAGCCGCCGGGTCCTGGAACACGAACCCGATGTCCTTGCGGAGGGGTTTGAACGTCCGCTCCTTGAGGTTCAGCATCTCGTAGCCCAGCACTTTAAGGCTGCCGCCGGTGGTGCGGTTCAGGCCCGCGATAGCACGACCGATGGTGGTCTTGCCGGACCCTGATTCACCCACCAGCCCGAACACCTCGCCCTCGGACAGCGTGAAGCTGACGCCGTCCACGGCCTTGAAGCTTGGACTTCCCAGCCTGCCCGGGTATTCAATGGTCAGGCCCTTGGCTTCAACGAGGACCTTCCGGTCCTGGTGTGCCCGCGTGGTCATTCCCTGGGAGGCGGAGTTCCGGCCCAGGTGCGGCACTGCTGCCAGCAGCTTCCGGGTGTATTCCTGCTTCGGCTCCGCAAACAGCACCTTGGCAGGTGCCTCTTCGACGACGTCGCCCTGGTACATCACCACCACCCGGTCGGCGAGGTCGGCCACGACACCCATGTTGTGCGTGATCAGGACGATCGACGTGCCGTATTTGTCCCGCAGGTCCCGCAGCAGCTGGAGGATCTCCGCCTGGACGGTGACATCCAGGGCGGTCGTGGGTTCGTCGGCCACGATCAGCCCCGGATTGAGCGCGAGCGCCGCGGCGATGACCACACGCTGTTTCTGGCCGCCGGAAAACTGGTGGGGATAGTAGTCCACGCGGTTTTCAGGGTCCGGGATGCCCACCTTGCGGAGGGCGTCGATTGCCCGGACCTTGGCTTCCTTGGCCGATACGCGTTTACCCGTGCCGCCGGCATGCGCGCGGATTCCTTCGGCTATCTGCCACCCCACGGTGAAGACGGGGTTCAGTGCCGTGGAGGGCTCCTGGAACACCATGGCAACGTCCCGGCCGCGGATCTGCCGCAGCTTGGAGGCACTGACGCTGATGACGTTGTTCCCGTTGATCAGCACTGCGCCGGAGCTGATGGCGGTCTCCGGGAGGAGGCCGAGGATGGTTTTCGCCGTCACGGTCTTGCCGGAGCCCGACTCGCCGACGATCGCCACCACTTCGCTCGGGTTGACCTCCAGGCTGACGTCCTTGACTGCATAGACGTCCCCGGCATCGGTGGCGAAAGTGACTTTCAGGTGCTCAATATCCAAGACCGGACCGGTGCCGTGTTTGTCGATGTTGATGGTCATGGAAGTCTCGCTTCTGTTTCGAGCGCAGCCTGAGCGCCTGCGGGGGAATCAGGCCCGCCCTTGCCGGAGGCGGCCTTCTTGCGTCCGCGCAGCCGCGGATCGTTGAGGTCGTTGATGCTCTCACCCATCAGGGTGAGGCCGACGACGGTCAGCACCATGGCAAGGCCCGGAAACACGCCCGTCCACCAGATGCCGGACGTGGTGTCGGCCAGTGCCTGCTTAAGGTCGAAGCCCCACTCGGCGGCAGAACTGGGTTCGATGCCAAAGCCCAGGAAACCCAGGCCCGCAAGGGTGAGGATTGCTTCGGAGGCATTGAGCGTGAAGATCAGCGGCAGGGTGCGTGTGGCGTTCTTGTAGATGTGCCGGGTCATGATCCGGATGTTGGACGCCCCGACGACCTTCGCCGATTCCACGAAGGGTTCGGCTTTCAGGCGGATTGTTTCGGCCCTGATCACCCGGAAGTACTGCGGGATGAAGACCACCGTGATGGAGATTGCCGCGGCGGTGACGCCGCCCAGCAGGCTTGACTGCCCGCCGCTGATGACGATGGCCATGACAATTGCGACGAGCAGGGAGGGAAAGGCATAGATGGCGTCCGCGATGACAACGAGGATCCGGTCCAGCCAGCCGCCGATGTAGCCGCTCACCAGTCCCAGGATGACCCCGATGAAGATCGACATCAGGACGGCCACAACGATGACCATGATGGCCGTCTGCGTTCCCCAGATAACCCTGGAAAGTACGTCGTAGCCGCCCACCGTGGTCCCGAGAAGGTGCTTTCCGCCGGGTTCCTGCTGGGCAGGGAAGTTGCCGTCGGCGTCAGAGAGCTGGGAGTACCCGTACGGGGCAAGCAGCGGGGCGAAAATGGCCGTCAGCAGGAAGGCGCCGGTCAGGATGAGGCCCGCCACCAGCATGCCGCGCTGCAGGCCCACGCTCTTGTTGAAGTGCGAGATGACCGGCAACCGGCGGAACAGCGAAGCGCGCGGATCCGCCGTCGGTTCGACAGTTATAGGGGTGCTCATGTCAGTACCTCACGCGGGGGTCGATCAGCGCGGCGACAATGTCCACGATGAAGTTGGTCACGGCCACAATCACGGCAAGAAGGACCACGATGCCCTGGACTGCGACGAAGTCGCGTGCCGTGAGGTAGGTCGCCAGCTGGAATCCTAGCCCCTTCCATTCAAAGGTGGTTTCCGTCAGCACCGCCCCTCCGAGCAACACCGCGATCTGCAGGCCCATCACCGTGATGATGGGGATCAGCGCAGGCTTGTAGGCGTGCTTGGTCACCAGCCGGAATTCGCTGACGCCGCGCGATCGGCCGGCCTCGACGTAATCCCTGCCCAGTGTGCCGATCACGTTGGTGCGGACCAGGCGGAGGAAAATGCCTGCGGTCAGCAGTCCAAGGGCAACGGCCGGCAGGACCGCGTGCGCCATGACGTCACCCAATGCTGCCATGTTGCCGCTGCGGATGGCATCCAGCCAGTAGATGCCCGTTGGCGACTGCAGGGAGGTGAGCTCCAGCTCGCTGGAGGTCTTTGCGCGGCCTGCCACGGGCAGCCAGCCGAGCCACACGGCGAACGTAAGCTTCAGGAGCATGCCGGCGAAGAACACCGGCGTGCCATAGCAGACGATGGCGAAGACGCGCAGCACGGCGTCGGGAGCGTGGTCCCTCCGGTACGCGGCGATCATGCCCAGCGGAATACCCACCAGCAGGGCGACCAGCAACGCGTTGATGGTCAGTTCCAGGGTGGCCGACCCGTAGGTGGTCAGCATTTCCGTGACCTGCCGGTTGTCCGACAGGGTGGTGCCGAAATTGCCGGTAACGAGTTGTCCGAGGTACTCGAAGTACTGCACCAGGATCGGACGGTCATAGCCTGCCGCGGCTATCCGCTCCGCCAGCTGCTCAGGAGGCAGCCTGCCGCCCATGGCCGCTGTAATGGGATCGCCCGTGATGCGCATCAGGAAGAACACCATCGTCACAAGGATGAAAATTGTAGGGAAGATCAGCATGAACCTGATCAGGATGTATTGGCCCAGCCCCCCGCCGGACGACTTCTTCTTTGACGGCAGCAGGCCGTCGGCGTCGGTTGGCGGCGCCTCAATCAGTGTTGTCATTGGTACCTAAATCTGTGCTTCCGGCGGCCTTGTGAGCCCCGGAATCTGTTGCCCTTGCTCCCGCACGAAAGGCGGGACGCCGCGCAGGCGCCCCGCCTCCTCGGCTGGTCAGGACCGGATGGAGAACTGGACCTACTTGGAAATTACGCCAAGCCGGGTCTTGAAGGATGCGTCCAGGGTCTGATCGACACCCTTGACATCCTTTCCGGCGACCATGAGCTGGGCGCCCTGCAGCAGCGGCAGTGTGGACAGGTCCTTGGCGACGGCGGTCTGGGCCTCGCCCAGCACCTTTTCGCGCTCTGCCTTGTCAACCGTGGTGAGCTGTTCCTTGATCAGCTCGGTGACGGATGCATTCTCGTAGTGGTTCTTGAGGAAGTTGCCCGGAACAAAGAACGGGGTCAGGTAGTTGTCCGCGTCCGAATAGTCGGGGAACCAGCCCAGCTGGTACACCGGGTAAGCATCGGCCGTGCGGTCCTTGGAGTAGGTGACCCATTCAGTGGACTGCAGGTCAACCTTGAACAGGCCGGACTTCTCGAGCTGCTCCTTGATCATGGCGTACTCATCGCCGGAGGACTTGCCGTAGTGGTCCGGGTTGTACTGCAGCTTGATGTTCACCGGAGCGGTGACTCCCGCGTCGGCAAAAGCCTTCTTGGCCTTGTCGAGGCTGGGCTTGCCGTTGCCGTCGCCGTACATTTCCTTGAGCGGCTGGATGGCGCCGACGAATCCGTCGGGGACCACGGAGTAGGCCGGCAGGTACGTGCCTTTGTAAACCTGGGTGGCGATGGCGTCGCGGTCCACGACGTTGGCCATCGCCTGGCGGACGGCCAGGGCCTTGGCGGGATCAGCGTCGGCAGTCTTGGCACCGAAAGGCATGGTATCGAAGTTGAACACGATGTAGCGCAGCTCGCCGCCGGGGCCCTTGTGGACCTTGACCTTGGAGTCCTTCTCAAGGTCGGCGGCGTCTGTTGCGGTGAGGCTGCGGCCGGCGACGTCGATGTTGCCCTGCTGGATGTCCAGCTTGAGGTTGTTCGAGTCGGCGTAGTACTTGATGGTGGCGCCGTCGTTCGCGGGCTTGCCGAGCAGGCCCTTGTAGTCCGGGTTGACCTTGAGGCTGACCAGTTCGTTCTTCTTGTAGCTCTCGATGGTGTACGGGCCGGCGAACGGCTTGCCCTTGACGATCTCGTCGTCGGTCATCAGCTTGTCCGCCGGGAAGACCTCTTCATCGATGATCGGTCCGGAATTGGCTGCGAGGACGCCGGGGAATACCTGGTCGTTGCCGGCCTTGAGGGTGAAGACCACCGTGGTGTCATCCTTGGCAGCCACGGAGTCAAGGTTGCCCAGGAGGGAGGCCGGACCATTCGGATCCGCAATGCTGACCACGCGGTCAATGGAGAACTTCACATCGGAGGAGCTGAGGGCGTGGCCATTGGCAAATTTGAGGTCCGGCTTGAGCTTCACGGTGTACTCCGTGGGGCTCGTGAATTCCGCGGACTC
Source organism: Arthrobacter sp. ISL-69 (assembly GCF_018613775.1). Taxonomy (NCBI): domain Bacteria; kingdom Bacillati; phylum Actinomycetota; class Actinomycetes; order Micrococcales; family Micrococcaceae; genus Arthrobacter; species Arthrobacter sp. ISL-69. The sequence goes on along the minus strand of NZ_JAGGPO010000006.1, from coordinate 76,290 downwards.
CGCGATGTCCGGAGTGGCATCTGCCGTACCGGGCTTGGCGTTCAGGAGGAACGGGTAGATCTGGTTCATCACCATGAACGAGCCGGCATCGTAGGAGCCTGCGGGATCGAGGGTAACGACCTTATCCGTGGTGCCGTAGGTAATGGTTCCGCCGCCGGCGCCGCCGGTGGAAGTTCCGCCGCCGCCGGACGGGCCCGTGCAGGCTGTCAGTGCAAACGCGGAAACACCCGCAAGCGCGATGGCGCTGTGGAGGGCTTTTTTGTTCATTGCCATCTGTGGACTTTCTGTTCGATGAGTACACGCGCGCCGCCCGGCAACTGGATCAGTTGGACTCGGTGGGCGGAACGTTGTCCTGATCACACGATTCAATCAGAACGCTGACAGCTGAATCGTTTCATCCTGTGAGTTGAGACACAAAATTTACCTGATTGGGGCAAAACTATCGTTTTCTTCTGCGTTCCGGCCCGATCAGCGTCCACCGGGACGATTGCGCGCGGCCATTGAAGGACCCCAGCCCCCGGAATAGAGTGGGATTGCGTTGACCGCATCACCGGATTCCTGTCATTACCTGGCTGAAGGAAACACGTCATGAGCAAAGCCGCCCTCTGTGTGGGAATCAACGAATTCGAGCATCTGCCAAAATCCAGCTGGCTGCAGGGCTGCGTCAATGACGCCCGCGACCTGGCCGGGCTGCTGCAGGCAGGCTACGGATTTCCCGGCGCCGACATTTCGATCCTGCTGGACTCCCAGGCCACGAAGGAGCGGGTCGTGGCGCAGCTTAATGCGCTGCTGGACCGCGCCGCGTCGGGCGAGCTGCAGCACATCGTCTTCACGTTCTCCAGCCACGGAACGCAGATCCCGGACAGCAGCGACGACGAGGCGGACCGCTTGGATGAAGCCTTCGCCTGCTACGACATCAACAACTCGGGCGACTCGTGGGATCCGGCTACCGTCATTTCGGACGACGAGCTGTTCACCCTTTTTGCACGGTTGCCGGACGGCGTGCTCATGGACGTGGTGCTGGACACCTGCCACAGCGGTACCGGCCTGAAGTCACTGGACCTCCTGCCCGGGCGGCGGCCGCGCTTCCTGCCAGCGCCGACAGCCCGCGGCGTGGCGGCCACTGAGTTCAACGAGCCCAGGGCACTTCGCGACCTGGTCAAGGCCGGCAGGGGCGTCAAGCCGGTGCTCCTGGCGGCCTGCCGCGCCGACCAGACGGCAGCCGATGCGTATCTGGAGGGCCGTTACAACGGCGCCTTCACGTATAACTTCATCAAGGCCGTCAGGGGCGACGGCACCTTGGGCCGGGCAGGCATCCTGAAGCTGGTCAGCCAGGGCCTCAGGGCCGGCGGGTTCGACCAGGTCGCGCAGCTGGAAGGCACGACGGCGGCGCGGAAGGCTCCCTGGGGAAGCTGAGTCCGCGAAGCTGGGCAACCGAAGCTGGGCCCGGGCGGCCGGGCGTCAGTCTCCCGTCCCGTGGAACTTACTCCGGACTTCCGACGAAGCTGCAGCTTCTGCCTCCCGCTGCTCGTCCGACACGAACATGGCGGCCTGGCGCTCACGGTCCATCACCGGCTTGAAGGCGGCAAAGATCAGCCGCCCGCCGGCGTCGAACCTCAACAGCCCGCCGCCGCGGATATCAACGTACTCGCGCTGGGTGCGGAGGCCCAGCCGCTGGTACGCATCACGGCGGCTCAGGCGCACCGTCTGGATGAACGATGCGCCTATCTCGGAGACAACAAAGCCGTCCGGGGAGATCCGTTCGGACGTCCGGACCCGCGTGCTGCTCAGCGGCGTACTGCGCTCGAGCCGGGCTGCGTCGAGCAGGCGGGGATTCTCCCAGACGAATTTCTGGACTTCCTGGGGGTCGGAGCCGAGGGCGGCAAGGCGGATGGGGTACCGGAGTCCCTGGTAGTTGTCCACGCCCATGATGTTGGTGAGCGGCACCCGCCGGATGCCGATTTTTGAGAAATTGGAGTGAACCGCTTCCCGGTACCCGCGCTGGTCCTCAGGCAGCATGTCCAGGTCAGCAGCGATGATCCCCCGGAGCAGGTCCCGCCACGTGACGTCAACCGGGGGCATGTAGGACAGCCCGCGGATCACCATGCGCAGCACGCGCGTGCCGACGATGGACCCCGATTCGGCCTTATGCTGCAGGTTCTGGAAGGCGCCGAACCTTCGGTTCCTGTCCGCCCACAGTTCTTCCACGGCCCGAAGGACTGCCCCTACCACCACGGCCCCGCGCTGGTGCGGCTCCGGAAGCTCCTGCCAGTTCTCCGGCGGCACACCAAGGAAGGGCTCCCGAAGCGGTCCACGCGCGAACAGGTCCCGGGCCACGTCGAAGAGCGTCCGCAGCATCACGTCGCCGTCGAGCTCCTGCCCGGGCTTTATGCCGGCCGAAGCGGCAACCAGCTCGCGGAACACGACCTCACGCGACGAGAAGACGGACAGGATCGCGACCAGGTCCGCGAGCGCCTCGTGCAAGGCCAGTTGTTCAATGGTTGCCTTGTCGTCTGCCCACGCCGGCCGGAACCCGTCCAGGATGGCGTGCGTGACTTCGTGGGCCACGATGTCGCGGAACAGCGCCGTCGGAATCTTGTAGCCCATTCTGTCAATGGAGCCGAAGCGGATGATGTTGGTGTCGCGGGCATATCCGGTCTCGGTGGCAGTGCCGGAATCCCTCGCCTTCAGCACCAGCCTGCCTTCAGGGGTCCAGGGCATCCTGCGGCCAAGCGTGCTTTCGAACAGTTCAAGGGTGGAGGCGGCCACCCCGTAGACGTGCTGGGCCAGGAACCTGGTGTCGTCCAACAGTGCCCGGAGGCCCTGTGGCGGAGTCGTGGAAACCAGGCGCCAGGGATCCCCTGCCTCGGTCAGTGCCACGGGCGTCACGGTGGTGCCCCGCCATTTGCGGATGTGGACGGAAAAACGGTGGCCTGTGGGTCCCCGGCGTAGCCGTTCAACGGGAATGCGGACTTCGGCGATGAGCGGGCCGGCCTTGCCATTGCCGAGCGGTCCTTCTGCGAGAACCACCACGGAGACCATCTGCCCCGCCCTGATGTCGCCGGGAGGCTTCCTTTGTATTGCCACGCTCATCGCCGTCCCGAGTCCGGAGCCCAGCCGCCGGCAGCGGGAATCGCTGCTTAGGCAAGTATGGATCCGGCCCGGATTGAACACAATGGCGGAAAGGGCCGCCCCGGGTCCTCCCGCTAGAGTGCCACGCGCTGCAGCGAGCGCGCTGCGTCGATGGTGGCCTGCCCCAGGACCCGGCTTCCCTGGTAGAGCACCACGGTCTGTCCAGGGGCCACACCGCGCAGCGGCGTGGTGAGCCTGACCACAAGGTTGGTCCGCTCCCCGCCGTCGTCGTCCTTCAGCAGTTCGGTGTGGGCCGTTGCAGGAACGGGATCGCCGTGGGCGCGGACCTGGGCGTGGCAGTCAAACTCTTCGCCGGTGGCGATTTCAGCAATCGGCAGGCCGGCCCAGGAAACTTTGATGCCGCGGATCTCGTCGATGGCCAGGAGAGCCTCCGGTCCCACCACCACTTTGTTTTCCTTGGGCCGGATCTCCAACACGAACCGCGGCTTGCCGTCGGCTGCGGGGGTGCCCAGCTTGAGGCCGCGGCGCTGGCCAACGGTGAACGCGTTGGCGCCGGGGTGCTCGCCCACCTTCGCACCGGATTCGTCCACGATGTCGCCAGTGGTCATGTCGATCTTTTCGGCCAGCCAGCCGGCGGTGTCGCCGTCCGGAATGAAGCAGATGTCGTGGCTGTCCGGCTTGTTGGCCACGGACAGCCCGCGGCGTTCGGCTTCCGCACGGACTTCAGCCTTGGACGGCGTGTCCGCCAGCGGGAACATGGAGTGCTTGAGCTGTTCGTGGGTGAGGACGCCGAGCACATAGCTCTGGTCCTTGGCCCAGTCGGCCGCACGGTGAAGTTCAGGATTTCCGTCGGCGTCGGTGATGACCTTGGCGTAGTGGCCGGTGCAGACAGCGTCGAATCCCAGGGCGATTGCCTTCTCCAGCAGCGCTGCAAACTTGATGCGTTCATTGCAACGCATGCAGGGGTTCGGCGTTCGTCCGGCGGCGTATTCGTCGATGAAGTCCTGGACCACGTCCTCCTTGAACCGCTCGGAGAAGTCCCAGACGTAGTACGGGATGCCCAGGACATCGCAGGCACGCCAGGCATCACGGGAGTCCTCGATGGTGCAGCACCCGCGGCTGCCGGTACGGAGCGTTCCGGGCATCCTGGACAACGCCAGGTGGACACCGACCACGTCGTGTCCGGCCTCGACGGCGCGGGCGGCGGCAACGGCGGAATCGACTCCGCCGCTCATGGCTGCAAGAACTCGCATGCTGTCTTTCTTTGGGGGAAGGGTTTGATTGTGGGGCTGCAGCGCGTCCCTGGCCGGTCCGGCTGGACACACTGCATGCCCGTCCATTCTACTGCCTCGGAAAAGGGGCTCTTAAAACGTGCCCGCCGGCCCTTGACTGCCACCCCTCCGGCTTCTATCGTCAGGATTACTATTTTTAGAATGCCCGGCCGGAGGCGCCGGCTTGCCAGGAACCGAGGGGCTCCATGCCTGTCGAAAGCACCATCGAAAGCATCGTGATCGCCGGGGCGGGCCTGGCCGGCGCCACCGCTGCCCGCACCCTGCGCGGCGAGGGATTCTCCGGCCGGATCACCCTTATTGGCGCCGAACTGCACCAACCGTACCTGCGGCCGCCCCTGTCCAAGGAGTACCTCCTTGGCAAAGCCGGCGAGGAAGCCGTCCCCGTGGCGCCCGAGGCCTGGTACGCAGAGAACGACGTCGACCTCCGCCTGGGCGTGCAGGTCGCCGGCATTGATCCCGGCCCCCACAGGGTACAGCTCAGCAGCGGCGAAACCCTGGGCTACGGCGCCCTGCTGCTGGCTACCGGCGCCCTCCCCCGCCACATCCCACTGCCCGGGAGCACGCTGGACGGCGTCACCATGTTCAGGACCCTGGACGACAGCCGCCGCCTCCGGGAAAAGCTGTCCCCGGGCGGGCGGGACGTCGTAATGATCGGCTCAGGCTGGATCGGGATGGAACTTGCGGCCGCGGCCTCCAGCTACGGCAACCGCGTGACCCTCCTCGGACTCGAGGACATTCCGCTGGCAGCCGCCATCGGACCCGAACTGGGGCGTTTCTTCCGCTCGCTCCATGAAGCCAACGGCGTGCAGTTCCGGCTCGGGGCCACTGCCGCCGGACTCCTGGGCGATTCCGGCCGCGTAACCGCAGTGGTCACCGGATCGGGTGAGGCACTGCCGGCCGACGTGGTGGTCATTGCCGTGGGAGTGGCCCCCGAAACCACGCTCGCGGAGCAGGCCGGCCTGGCCTTGGACAACGGAATACTGACCGACGCCGCCCTGCGGACCAGCGGACCGGACATCTTCGCCGCCGGGGACGTGGCAAACGCCCTGCATCCCTTCACCGGGCAGCACCACCGCAGCGAGCACTGGTCAAATGCGCTGAACGGCGGGAAAGTCGCGGCAAAGTCGATGCTGGGCCGGGACGCCGCGCTGGACACCATCCCGTATTTCTACACCGACCAGTTCGACGTCAGCATGGAGTATTCGGGATTTCCCACCCTGGCCTCGGGCGCCGAACCGGTCATCCGGGGGTCGCTGGCCAGCAAGGAATTCATCGCATTCTGGCAGCACGAGGACCAGGTGGTCGCAGGCATGAACGTCAACGTTCCCCGCACGCAGAAAGCCATCAAGGCCCTGATCTCCAGCCGGGCACCCATCCAGGCAAGCCGTTTGGCGGACCCCGCGGTCGCGCTGGATCAGCTCCTGGCGGACGACTGACGGGCCACGGTGGCGGCCGTCTGGATGGTCGATTCGTGGCCCGCCATCCCTGCCTGGCTGGCACGCTGATAGGCGCCCGGAAGCGCTGCCAGGAGGGCATCGACGTCGGCTTCCGTGGATGAGTGGCCCAGCGAGAAGCGCTGCGCACCCCGCGCGGTCGCCTCGTCCAGCCCCATGGCCAGCAGGACGTGCGAGGGCCGCGGAACACCGGCCGTGCAGGCGGAACCCGTGGACGATTCCACCCCGGCAAGGTCCAGCAGGAACAGCAGGGAATCGCCCTCGCAGCCCGGAAAGGTGAAGTGCGCGTTACCGGGCAGGCGGCCAACCCCGGGCGCGCCGCGGAGGACCGCCTCCGGGACGCATTCCTGCACACCGGCGATCAGCCTGTCCCTCAGCCCCGCAATGCGGGCCGCCTCCCCCGGCAGGTCCTTCGTCACGGCTTCGGCCGCCGCGGCGAAGGCGGCAATCGATGCCGTATCCAGGGTTCCGGACCTGACGTCGCGTTCCTGGCCTCCGCCGTGCTGCACCGGTGTCAGCTTCACTGAGCGGCCCAGCAGCAGGGCACCCACACCCACCGGGCCGCCGATCTTGTGGCCGGAGATGGACATGGCATCCAGTCCGCTCGTCCGGAAGTCCACGGGAACGGATCCAAAGGCCTGGACGGCGTCTGAATGCACGGGAACGCCGACGGCATGGGCCGCCTCAACCACTTCCCGCACCGGCTGGATGGTGCCCACCTCATTGTTGGCCCACATTACCGACACGAGGGCGATGGACTCCGGGTTCCGGCCAAGCTCGGACCGCAGCGCCCCCAGGTCCACAACGCCCCTGGAATCCACGGGTAGCCAGGAAACTTCCGCCTGCTCGTGCCGTTCCAGCCATTCAACGGTGTCCAGGACAGCATGATGTTCGACGGCGGAGCAGAGGATCCGGGTGCGTGCCGGGTTTTCGGCGCGGCGGGCCCAGTACAGCCCTTTCACAGCCAGGTTGTCGGCCTCCGTGCCGCCCGAGGTGAAGATGACCTCTGACGGGTGGGCACCGGCAGCGGCGGCAATTGCCTCGCGGGCGTCCTCCACGGATCGCCGGGCGCGGCGTCCTGAGCCGTGCAGCGATGAAGGGTTTCCGGTCCTGGTGAGCTCGCGGGTGAGTGCCGCCAGAGCCTCGGCGGCGATGGGCGTGGTGGCGGCATGATCGAGGTAAACGGACACAAGCCAATTCTAGCCGCGGCCGCACAGGAGGCTCCGGCGCCGGTGTAGATTCGAGCGGTGAAAGCCTCGATTTACCTGGTGCTGGCCACGCTGTTTTGGTCCGGCAACTTTGTGGTGGGACAGGCTGCCCTGAACACCATGACGCCGCTGGAACTCACCTTCTGGAGATGGGCGCTCGCTGCCCTGCCCCTCGTGGCGCTGGCGCACTTCGTGGAACGTCCGGACTGGCGTGCCGTCCTGGTCCGCTGGCGCGTGCTGCTGCTCCTGAGCGTGCTTGGCATGGGCGGCTACACCTTGCTCCTCTACACTGCCCTCCAGCACACCTCGGCGCTGAACGCTTCCCTGATCACTGCCGCCAATCCGGCGCTCATCGTGGTGATGGCGATCTTCTTCCTCGGTGAAAAGCCCGGCGCGTACGGCTGGCTGGGCATTGCCCTGGGTCTGGCCGGCGTGGTCCTGGTCCTGACCCGGGGCGAGTTGCTTCGCGCCTTCAGCATCACCTTCAATGCCGGCGAGCTGCTGATGATCGGCGCGATTGTGGTGTGGGGCTTCTACACCATCATTGCCCGCAGGCTGGGGCTTCCCGCCATTGCCGCCACTGCGGTGCAGGTGGTGATGGCCACTGCCATCCTCGCTCCGTTCGCCCTCGGCGCGGGAGCAGCGTTCCCTGCGACGGCGTCGGAAGGATGGTCGCTCGCGTACATCGCCGTGTTCCCGTCCTTGGGGGCGTACCTTTTCTGGAACCTCGCGCTCAAGACAACGGCACCTGCGACGGCCGGAAACTACCTGAACCTCATGGTCGTCTTCACCGCGGCCATCACCGTCATCATGGGGATTCCGGTCAGCCTGCCCCAGGTCATCGGCGGCGCGCTGGTCATAGCAGGTGTCCTGATGGCGAGCCGGCCCAAAAAGCCGCAGGAAGTCAGGGCGGCGTAACCCTGGCGCAGCACTCACCAGGGACGTTGTTGCCCGCTATGCGGCCTTCCGCCAGGCCGCAGCCGGCAGCGGCGCCGCTCAGGAAGGCCCCGTTCATGGCGCAGACCACTTCCGAGTGGCTGTCCGCGAGCCGGTGGAACGGGCAGTTCCGGAGGGCGTAGCCGCCGGCGCCGTCGGGCTCCGGCACATAGCCTTCCGCCGAGAGGAATTCCTCGAGACTCCCGCTCCCTTCCGCCATTGCGAGGCCCTTCGCGTAGGAAGTGGCCAGGAGTGCGTCCCGGACGGGCTCTCCGGCGGCACTGGACTGTTCGATGGCCGTTGCCATCAGTTCGCCGGCGAGATCGTAGTTGCGGTCCGGCACGGAGGCGCCCACTTCGGGCTGCGCCGTCCGGTACATTTTCGCCGGCCGCCCCGAGCCGGGCCCGGCCTTGCCGCCGAGCTTGCGGAACTCAACGGTGAGGACCCCGTCCTGAACCATCCTGTCCAAATGGAACGACGCCGTGCTTCGCGGGATTCCAAGCGCGCCGGCAGCATCATCGCGCCCCACCGGGCGGGGCGATGAGGAGACGAAGCCGAACAGGTTCCGGCGGTTCTCATCGCCCAGGGATGCCACGGCTGCGATCCGGCGGGCCCAGGGAAGTCTGCGCATGGAACACCCTAACTCTAAAAACAAGATTCATTGCTTAATTGCGCAATGCTTTCTAAAATTATGATACCTACTTTTAGAAGGAGTCCGTCATGAAATCCACCTCGGTGCTGAGTTCGCCCGGCGGCACGCTTGCTGGTGACCCGGGCCGTCAGGCCTTCCTGCTGCTGCGCACGGTCTTTACGGTCGCGCCGATCATTTTCGGCCTCGACAAGTTCACCAACCTGCTCGCCGACTGGACCATCTACTTGGCCCCGGTCGCAACGTCAGTGGTTCCGCTCCCGGCCCAGACCATCATGTACATCGTGGGCGTTGTGGAAGTGATCGCCGGCATCGCGGTGGCAGTCCGGCCGCGCTTCGGATCGTTGCTGGTGGCCGTGTGGCTGCTGGGCATCATCATCAACCTGCTGCTGCTGGGCAGTTTCTTCGACATTGCCCTTCGCGATTTTGGCCTGCTCGTGGGTGCGCTGGCCGTCAATCGGCTGTCACCGCGGAATTCCCGCCAGCCAAGATAGCGCGGTCGGTTCAGTTCGTCGGTGGAACAACAACCAGCCGTTCCGACACGTCCGCCCGGGCCGCGGCGAGCGCGGCCCGGTCCGGGCACGAGAGCGAAATGTAAATGGACGAACCCGCCTTGCCAAAGACCCTCGCCAGGACTGCGACCGGCTTTGCGCCGGGCGCGGAACCGCTTTCGAAGGCCAGCACCTCGGCCTTAGGGCCCGGCTTGTCCGGTTCACCGCCCCAGCGCAGGGTGTCGGTTTTCAGGTAGCTGGGGAGGATCGTGGGATCCAGATATTTGAACAGTTCGACGGTGGAGGCCATGTCATCTCCGGCAACGGCAAGGGACCCCTGGTTGGAACGCACGCGGGCCGACACCACGCAGCCGTCGGCTTTGAGGTAACGGTTCTCCCCCGCCACGTTCTCCTTGACCGGCTTCCATCCCGGCGCTTCGCGGAGTCCGTCGGAGAGGCCCACGGCGGTTCCCGCGGCCAGCGAGTCACCCGCGGCGAAGGGAAGGTCCTTGGCCGCTACTGCTGCCGCATCGTGGCCCGGGGTGATGGTGGGCGTTGCCAGCGTCGGGGTGGTCTGAATATCACGCGGGGCAGCCGGATCCGGGACTCCCACGCTGCATCCGGCCGAGCCGGCAAGCGCCAGCGCCAGGGTGACGGGCAGGGCCATCCGCCGCCGCACCGCGAAAACGGGTTGCCTCCGGTTTGCAGCGGGTCCCCTGCCAAGCGCTGTCACATTGCCCCCACATACCTTCTGCCGGCGGCACTCCCCCGGCCGGTCCTCCGCAAGAGTCTAGACGCTCCGCGCGCCGCGCAGTGACATCAGGCATCTACGCCAGCACCCGGATGGCGCCGGGCACCACCTCAACTGTCAGCGGCAGCGGCCCGACCCGTTCGCCGTCGGCATATGCAACAACGTTCGCGGCAGCGATGTCCACACGGCGTACCTGCCGGAAGTGCACCGCACGGTGCCCGGTGTGGCGGCCGGAAAAAGGCCTTGGGGAAAACGGCCAGGAACTGTACGCGGGACAGCGGTTCGACAATGAACAGATCCAGCAATCCGTCGTCGAGCAGGGCATCCGGGGTCACCTTCATGCCGCCGCCGATGGACTGCCCGTTCGCCACCGAAATGAGCATGGCCCCCTGCCGCCAGGTGTCGCCGTCGGCCGTTACCGTGTAATCGATGGCCTTGAACGTGGCGAGTTCACGGAGCATGGCAAGGTTGTACCTGCCCTTGCCGCGCGGCCAGCGCCAGGCGTTGGCGCGTTCGTTCACGGCGGCATCGAAACCGGCGGAAACCACTCCGGCAAACCAGCGGGTTGTGCCGTTGCCCGTAATGCGGCCCGCGTCGATAAGGCGCCCGCCCGCTTTCAATGCCACCCATATCCGTTCGCAGGCGGCACGTGCATCCTTCAGGGGAAGGCCCAGCGCGCGGGCCATGTCGTTGCCCGTTCCGCACGGAACAATGCCCAGCGGAACCTTTCCGTAAGGGGCACCTGGCGCGGCGAGTGCGTTGATGCCCAGATGGACCATGCCGTCACCTCCCACAACAACCAGGGCGTCGCAGCCTGCGGCCAGCGCCTCGCCCACAGACTCGGCCAACCCGTCATAGCTGTCCCTTCGGAGCACGATGACCGATGCCCCGGCGGCACGGAAGAAATCCACCACAACGGCGCCGGTGTGCTGTGCGCCGCCGAAAGAAGCCAGGGGGTTAATAGCAACGGCGATGATCATGCGCTGAATTATGCCAGCGGGGGGAACCAAGACCGCGGGCACGGACGTTGAGTCTTCAGACGGTTAAACTGGGCGGACCGGACTGCCTGAGTGGACTGGAATCAACAAGAAAAGGATCAGTGCTTGACCCAGGGCAGCAGCTCCCATTACCAGGTTCTTCGCCTTCCCGTGACGGCGACCGACAAAGAGATCAAGGTGGCCTACCGCAAGGCTGCCCGGCGGGCGCACCCCGACCACGGCGGAGACGCCGCCGTCTTCCGGCAGGTGGCGCTGGCCTATGAGACCCTGATCGATCCGAAGCGTCGGGCCGCCTATGACCGCTCGTATGCGCACGGGTCCACGGGAGCGCCAACCGCTGACGGCGCACATTTCGATGCGCCCGCAGCCGGGAGCCGCGCCTCGGCAACCGTCCACCGGCCCAACACCCCGCGGAACACGGCTGGCGACCCGCCGGTGTACGTTCCGCCGTTCGAACACCCTGAGTCCGGCAGCGTCCCGCTGATTCCGGAGGACCTGGCCAGCCGCCAGGTCCATGGAATGCCGCGGAAACGCGGAATCTTCGGGGCGGAAGCCCGCATCCAGCGGGAGATGCGGACAGTCCAGCTGATCAGCCGGCAGGTCCTCCCGGCCATCCCTGCGGCCCGCCTGATCAACGGGCTGCAGTCGCCCGCAGACAACAGCCATATCGACCACGCGCTGCTGTCCGGCTACCGGCTGGCGCTGATTGGATCCATGCTGTTGCCCAAGGGTGCCTACGCCTGGAACGGAAGCACCCTGACGCACGGAGGCCGGTCCATTGCGCCGCCGCAGCTGGCGCATATCGTGCGGCGCATGCAGGATATCTTCCCGGAACTCAACGTGACGGGCTGGACCGTCATCCATAGCCCTGATGGCAATCTCCATGAACCGGTGATCGACCACCACCGCCGCTCACCCCGCGGGCACGAAACCGTCCAGGTGGTGAACGGAGCCGGGCTGGTCCGCGGGCTCAAGGAATTCCTGAGTTCCGGGCCTGCGCCCAATACGGTGAACGTCCCCGCACTGGCAAGACTGCTCCGCGGAATGCACTGACGGCCCGGCCGTGCGCAGGAGTGCACCGGCCTTGGCTAGGATGGGACGGTGTTCCGCATCCTCTTCCACACCCCTGAAATTCCCGGCAATACAGGCAACGCCATCCGGCTCGCTGCCATCACCGGCGCCGAACTGCATCTGGTGGAGCCATTGGGCTTTGATTTTTCCGACGCCAAGCTCCGCCGTGCAGGGCTGGACTACCACGACCTCGCCGTGGTGACGGTGCACAAGAGCATCGAGGCTGCCTGGGAGGCCCTGCAGCCCGAGCGCGTCTATGCCTTTACGTCCGACGGCGAAACCTCCTACGCGGACATCAGTTACCTCCCCGGCGATGTCCTCCTCTTCGGCCAGGAATCGGTCGGACTTCCCGAGGACGTCAAGCATGACCCGCATGTGACGTCCCGCGTGCGGCTTCCAATGCTGCCGTCCCTGCGGTCGCTGAATCTTGCCAACGCTGCCTCCATCGCGGTCTTTGAAGCCTGGCGCCAGAACGGCTTCGCCGGCGCCAAAATCTAAGGGCCGCCACGCCCGAAGGCTTCCCGGTTGACCGTGACCGGGGCGCAATTAATGGACTTTCCCGCCCATCCGTCCCGCTGTGCATTCCGAACTACCTGTAGAGGCTAATCCGGGCCCATACAGGATCGCGAGGAGCGGCAGGTGACCACGTTGCAGGTCCGCAGGTCCCCTGCGAGGGAAGCCGCCGTTCACAGTGAGCCTCCGAGCGGTGCCGATGGCAATGGATCATCCCCCGCCGACTTATGCTTGAGAGTGATGGAAACCCCCAACGCCCCAAACCCAGAGGCTACCGCGTCCCCTGGCACCGCCGCCGACGTGAACCGGCGGCTCGGTGACCTGCTGGCACAAATCGCCACCGGTGACCAGGGTGCCTTCGCGGAGTTTTACGAACTGACTTCCCGGCGTGTCTTCGGAATGGCCCGACGCGTCCTGATCGACCCCGAGCTCAGCGAGGACGCAACCCAGGAAGTCTTTCTCCAGGTCTGGCAGAACGCGGCGAAGTTCAATCCGGAGGCCGGCGGCCCGCTGGCATGGCTCATGACCATTTCGCATCGGCGGGCAGTGGACAAGGTCCGCTCCTCGCAGTCATCAACCGACCGCGAGGCGAAATACGGCGCGAGCAGCCAGGAAATTGACCATGACGCCGTCTCAGACGAAGTCGGAAGCAGGCTGGAAGCCGAGGCCGTCGTCAGATGTCTGGACACGCTCACCGAGACGCAGCAGCAATCCGTCCGGCTGGCATATTACGGCGGGCTAACGTACCGCGAAGTCGCGGAGAAACTGAACGCCGCCGTGCCCACCATCAAGTCCCGCATCCGCGATGGACTGATCCGCTTGAAGACCTGTCTGGGGGTGAGTTGAGATGACCGACATGAACCAGCCGAACAGCAGCCGCTCCGCCGGGATGTTTGCCCACGATATCGCCACGGACCTGGCCTCCGGCCGGGCAGTGGAGCTGGCCGAACTGTATGCCTTGGACGCCGTGGGCCCCGCAGAGCGGGCAGCCATTGAGGAATACATCTCGGCCGCGCCCGGGCCGGAACGGAACGCGTTTGATGAACGCGTCCGCCAGGCACGGGAAACGCTGGCCGCCACCTTTACTGCGGAGGAGGAACCGCCTGCAGGGCTGTTCGACCGCATCGTGGCCCAGCTCCCGGCCCAACCGGTAACGGCACAGCCGGGGACGGTTCCAGCTCCTGCCAGCCATGAGCGTCCCCTTGAACCGGGTGGGACTCCGGCGACCGATGAACTCCGTGCCGCCCGCCAGCGCCGTGAAGAACGGCGCCGGGCTCCCGGGCTCCGCAACTGGCTGGTGGGCGTGGCCGCCGCGGCTGTTATCGCGCTTGGCGGCGTGGGAGTCGGCGCCTATGTGGCCAACCAGAACGATCCGCTCAACCAGGTCCTCCAGGCCCAGGATGTCCGGCAGGCAACCGTTGAAGTGAGCGGCGGCGGTACGGCCACTGTCTCCATTTCCTCGTCCAAGGACGCTGTTGTGGTCAAGATGAACGGTGTCCCGGCCCCTCCTGCCGGCAAGGTGTATCAGATGTGGCTGATCCCCAAGGACGGTTCCGCTCCGGTTTCGCAGGGGCTCATGGATGCCGAAGCACTGTCCAAACCAGCTGTGGTTAAGGGCATTGGTTCGGCAGCGGCGCTGGGCATCACCGTTGAACCTGTGGGCGGCTCCGCTTCACCCACATTGCCGACAGTGGCCGCGGCCCCTCTCGGAGCGTAGCGCGACTTCCAGCATCATCACCGGCCTGCCGGTGCCTGCCTTTCAGGCGCGCACCGGCAGGCCGCTCCGTTGCTATGTGAGATTCATGGTTTTCGTCGGCGGTCGGTTCTTCCAGCGCGTCAAACTGCGATTCGAGCAGTGCGGGAGGCATGAAGTGCCCGTGCCGCGACGCCAGGCGGTCGGAGATCTTGTCCTTGCTTCCCTGCAGGAAGACAAACACCACGCCCTCGCCGAGGAGAACATCGCGGTACACCCTCTTCAGTGCAGAGCAGGTGATCACACCCGGCGTTCCGTCCTGGGCGTGAGCCCGGATCCATTCGGCGATGGTTTCGAGCCACGGCCACCTGTCCTCATCGGCCAGAGGCTCACCGGCCTGCATCTTGGCGACGTTCGACGCCGGGTGCAGGTCGTCGCCTTCCGCCAGGGCCCATTCGAGCTTGCCGGCCACGAGGCCGGCCACAGTTGACTTGCCGGATCCTGAGACGCCCATGATCACCAGTACCGGCTGCTGCGCAGTCTTCGCCATCAAAGTCCGCCTTCCTCAATAAATATGATTTAAAGAGTGGCCAGCATATGACACGGGTTACACCCGGGCAACCCTAGAACCCGGCGATGGTCCCCGAACCGTTGACTGTGACGACGTGAAATGCCTCGGCGCTGCGTCCGTCGGCCAGCCCCGCCCGCGATCCGGTCTCCAGCATGAGGGAGCGGACTGTGCGGTCCATGGCGTCCAGGTCCGGGTGCTGGCTGGCGTGCACATGGATCGCCGCCAGCTTTTCCTCCACGTGCCCTGTGACGTCCACAAAATGGTTTTCCCGCTCCTCGGGCCCGGCAAACAGCCATAGCCACGGCAGCTTGTAGGCCTCGAGGCCCGCTTCGGCCAGTTTCGGATAGGCGAAGGGGTTTTCCAGCGCCGGGTAGACCGCCCGGGTGACGGCCTCGCCCACGGCGAGGTGGTCCGGGTGGCTCTTCTGGATGCGGTTCCAGTTGCGCTCGGGATGCATGGAAAGTACGACGTCGGGACGGATCTCCCGGATCAGCTTCACCACTCCCCTCATCACCTCGTGCGTCGGCTCCAGGTAGCCGTCCCGCTCATGGAGATAGTGGATATCGGTAACCCCGACCAGCGCGGCGGCGCGGCGCTGTTCCTCCGCCCTCATCTCCACGATCTCGTCGCGCTGCGCCGGGTCGAAGCCGCCGGCGTCGCCGTCGGTCATGATGCAGTAGCTGACTTCAACCCCTGCCGAGGTCCAGGCAGCGATCGTTCCGGCGGCGCCGAAGTCGATATCGTCGGGGTGGGCGGTAAAACAAAGGACCCGCTCAACCCGGTGGTGGTCCGGGTTGAACGGGCTCTGCGCCGTAGCGTTGGTGCTCAACTAATTAGCCTTTGCGTTTCTTGATCTCTTCGGTCGCCTGCGGAAGGACCTGGAAGAGGTCTCCGATAATGCCGAAGTCGGCGATCTCGAAGACCGGTGATTCGGCGTCCTTGTTGACGGCGACAATGACCTTGGCCGTCTGCATGCCGGCTTTCTGCTGGATGGCGCCGGAGATGCCAGCCGAAATGTACAGCTGCGGGGAAACCGTCTTGCCGGTCTGGCCCACCTGCGCATCGTGGCCGATCCAGCCGGCGTCGGTCGCGGCGCGGGACGCACCGACGGCGGCACCGAGGGCGTCGGCGAGTTCCTCCACGGGACCGAAGTCGCCGTCGACGCCGCGGCCGCCTGCCACGACAATCCGGGCCTCGGTGAGGTCCGGACGGCCGCTGGCGGGCTTGTCCTTGCGGCCTGTAATGCGGGCAGCGCCGGCTGAGGCGTATTCAGGAACCTCAACAGTGAGGACCTCCGGGCTCGCTGCTGCAGCCGCGGGCTCCGGAGTGACGCTGTTCGGCTTGACCGTCAGCACGGAGACGGCTGTGGTGGCCTTGGCCGTGGTGGTGTAGGAGCCCGCGAGCACCGATTTGTGGGCCGTGCCGTCCGGGTCCACCGCCACGACGTCGGTAATGACGCCCGCACCGAGCTTGATGCCCAGCCGGGCTGCGATCTCCTTGCCGTCGAACGAATTCTCGAGGAGCACGGTGGTGGCACCAGAGGCCGCCACTGCCCCGGCAAGGTAGGCGGCTTTGGGGCCGACCAGGTACGCGTCCAGGTCGTCCGACGACGGCCGGAAGATGGTCGTGGCGCCGTTGGCACCGAAGGCGCCGGCAACGTCGTCGTTCAGCGGGCCGTTGACCGCGACAGCCGTGTCACCGAGCGAACGGGCGATCGTCAGCAGTTCCAGGCTGCTCTTTTTGAGGGCCTGGCCGGGGTTGTCAATGAATACAAGTACTTTTGCCATGTCTGAAATCCTCTTAGAGCAGCTTCTGGGCGGCCAGGAACTCGACCAGCTTGATGCCGGCGTCGCCTTCGTCGGTGATGATGGTGCCGGCGGTGCGCGGCGGGCGGGCGGCGGCCGTCTGCACTGTGGTCCAGGAACCTGCCTTGCCCACCTGTGCGGGGTCGACGCCGATCTCCGCGAGCGTGAGGGTGGTGATGGTCTTGCGCTTTGCCGCGATGATTCCCTTGAAGTTGGGGAAGCGCGGCTCGTTGATCTGGTCGGTGACGGACACGACAGCCGGGAGCGTTGCCTCGATCGTGTCGTAGTGCGTGTCACTGTCGCGGCGGGCAATGACACGGCCGCCGTCCACTTCCAGCTCGGAGGCGAACGTGACCTGCGGAAGGTCCAGCCGCTCGGCCAACTGCGCGGGCACGAGGGAGGTCTCGCCATCGGTGGACGCCATGCCGGTGAGGACCAGGTCCACGGGGCTGTCCGCGCCAAGATGGCGGACCGCTGCTGCCAGCGCAAAGGACGTCGCGGCCGCATCAGAACCGGCCAGCGCGTCGTCGCGGAGGTGGACTCCTTCGGTGGCACCGATCTGGAGGGACTTCTTGATGGCGTTGACGGCGCCTGCGGGGCCCATGCTCAAGGCGATAACCTGGTTGCCGGCCTTTGCTCCGCCGCGGGCCTCTATCAGCTGCAGGGCAGCCTCCAGGGCGTATTCGTCCAGCTCGGACAGGATGCTGTCGGCGCGGTCCGTGGTGTTGTCCTCGCCGCTGAGGTGACGGTCCAATTGCGCGTCTGGTACATGCTTGACCAGAACGATGATCTTCATTGTCTCTTCCACTTTCTGTACAGCAGCCTTCCATGCTTGTGGATAGCCAGCCGGGTGAGGTTATGGCCGCGGATCTCCCCCGGGGTGCGGGTAGAACCAAGCTAACCATATAGCGGGGCGCCCGCGCCGTCCCGTTAACGCCTGTGTCAGGCAGGGCGCAGGCTGCCGCTTGCACAGCTGAGGCGGGGGCACCATACCGGTGTCCCCGCCTCAGCCCTGCGGTCAATGCTTGCTCGTACCCTTGCCGGAACTGGTCCCCGGCATTACTGCTCGGCTGCCGCCCCGAGCGTCACATCCACTTGCTGTTCCTTGCCGCCGCGCAGGATCGTGACTTTCACCGAGGCGCCCGCCGGCTGCTCCCGAACCGCCGCCGTCAGTTGGTTGGGATCACTGATGGCAAGGTCGTTGAACTTCGTGACGACGTCGCCCACCTTGAGGCCGGCCTTAGCGGCAGCGGAACCGGACTCGACGGTAGCCACTTCGGCACCCACCGAGAACGACGAGTTTGAAGACGTGGATGACTTCGGCTTGACGCTGACTCCAAACTGGCCGTGCGTTGCCTTTCCGGTGTCAATGATCTCCTGGGCCACGCGCTTGGCGAGGTTGATGGGGACGCTGAAACCGACGCCGATGTTGCCGCTGGTGCTGGATTCACCGCCGGCTGAAGCAATGGCCACGTTGACACCGATGACCTCGCCCTTGCTGTTGACCAGCGCACCGCCGGAGTTACCGGGGTTGATTGCTGCATCGGTCTGGATCACGTTGAGCGAGATGGATCCCTGGTTCGAGGTGCTCTGGCTCTGGCCGCCGTCCGGCGGTGCGAACTGGAAGCCGCCTTCGCCGTCGCTTTGGGAGTCATCCGCGCCTTCCTTCGGCGCTGCCGATGACGCAACGCTGATGGTCCGGTTCAGCGTGGAGACAATGCCGTCGGTGACTGTTCCCGTGAGGCCCAGCGGTGATCCGATGGCGATGGCGGTGTCCCCCACGTTGAGTTTGCCGGAGTCACCAAGTGTTGCCGGCGTCAGCCCGGAAGGATTGTCCACCTTGATGACGGCCAGGTCGCTCAGTGGGTCGGTGCCGACGATTTTTGCGGTGAGCACCCTGCCGTCGCTGGTCCGGACTTCGATGGCGGCGTTGGCCGTTTTTCCGTCGAGGGTCACGACGTGCGTGTTGGTCAGGATGTGGCCATCGTCGTCGAGGATGATTCCCGATCCGGTGCCGCCGTCGCTTCCGCTCGTCGCTTTGATGGTCACAACGCTTGGTGACGCCTTCAGCGAGGCTGCGGTGATGACGTTTACGTCGTCCTTGTTGTTGACGATCACGGTACCGGGCTGGCTGCCGGTGCTGCTGACGGCTGACGTGGAACCGTTGTTCAGGAAGGCATCACTGGCGGCCACTACTCCACCGCCCACGAGGCCGGCAGCCAGGATGCTGGCCACCAGGGTTCCCACACCGAACGCGGCTTTGCGCTTGGGCGTGCTCGCGGGGTCGGAGGCGTACATGCTGCCCTGCTGATGTTGGCTGCCCTGTCCGGCGTAGGAGCCGCCGCCCGGGTACGGTCCATTGTGCTGGTGGGATCCGTGCTGTGCGGATCCGTGCTGGGGGGCAGGTCCGGCCTGCTGGCCGTAGAACGGCTGGTGAGGGGGATAGACGGGCCGCGGTGCGCCGTCGGCTTCCGGGTGCGGCTGTCCCTCGCTGGCGTGCGCCGAACCGGACTGCGGCTGGTCAATCCGGATGGTCGGGTTGTCCTGGGCTGAGTCCCCGGCTGGCTGCGCCGCTGACTGGGGCTCCCGATGCCCCGCATCCAGCGGCTGCGTGTCCGCCTGAGGAGGCTGTGCCGGCCAGCCTTCCCGAGGCTTTTCCGGATCCCTGTTCTCAGGCGACGCACCCTGTGCTGGGTTCTCAGTCATTAGACTTCCTTTCGTCCTTGTCTGCCTTTAACTATGGACCCTCTGACTGAAGCTAAAGCGGACGTTGGCTGGGAGGTTCCTGAACGCCGTCGGAATCCCCTTTTCGAGGGCCCGATTCACGGATGTAGCGCTTTTCGCTGGTGGCATATTCGCCGTTGTGGACGGGCAATTAGGTGCACCATAGAATCAAATGGAATTGCCACAGCGACCTGCGGCTTTACACATGCGTGGGGGCGCTGCTGCATTCTGTGACGACTGGCTCGGCCCGAATCAGTCGCAGAAGTGCTGAAGGGTTGCACATGCGGTCTAAGTTTAAACGTCTCCTCGCCGTGATCGGCCTTGCCGGGTTGTTGGCGGTTCCCGCCACTAGCGCCTGGGCCGAGCCCCCGGTGACCATCCCGTCCGGTCAAAACATCGTGGACAACGCCAATGTGCTGGGCGGCCGCAAGGCTGAAGTCCAGGAAGCAATCCAAAAGCTCCTGAAGGACCACAAGTACAACCTGTACGTGGTCACCGTGAAAAAGTTCGAAAGCCCCACGGATCCCAAGGCATGGGCCCAAGACGTGGCGAAGAACAAGGGCATGGGTAAGGCGGACGTAATACTGGCGATGTCGGACGAGGGTAAGTACTACTTCGCGCCGAATTCAACGAGTTCCATAGCCTCCAAAACGAGCAACATCTCTCAGAACGCCTTGGCGACCAACCTGGGCGCAGGAAAACGCGATTTCGCCCAGGCTGCCATTGACACAGCGACGGCGGTGGGCGACGCCGCCGGCGGCGGCAGCGGTACTGTTTCCTCCGGTGACGGCGCAGGTGCTGCCGTCCTGGTGGGTACCGGGGTCGTGGCAGCGGGCGGTGTGGGCGCTTACTTCTACTTCCGGAACCGCCGGAAGAAGGCGGCCATCGCCTCAAGCGCGAGCTACGGACCGCAGGGCGCAGAGCTGGATCCGCTGGCCTCGCTGAGTGTGGACGACCTGCGTAAGAAGAGCGGCTCGCTGCTTATTGAGGCCGATAATGCCATCAACTCGAGCGAGCAGGAACTCGGCTTCGCCCAGGCACAATACGGCGATGCCGCCGTCGGGAACTTCACGAAGGCCCTGCAGGAAGCCAAGGGCCACATGTCTGAGTCGTTCAAACTGCAGCAGCAGCTTGACGACCACATCCCGGACACCGAGGAACAACAGCGGAGCTGGCTTGGCGAGATCATCCGCCGTTCGGAAGCTGCCCTTGCCTCGCTCCAGGAGCAAAAGGCCGACTTCGATTCGCTCCGTGAGCTCGAAAAGAACGCACCCCAGGCCCTGGCCGCGGTGAACGCCGGCGCCCGGGATGCTGACGCCCGGATCGCGACTGCGGAACAGACCCTCATGACGCTGCGGGCCAAGTACGCGGACAGTGCCCTGGTCCAGGTCTCGGACAACATCGGCCAGGCCAAGGAGCGGCTCGCCTTCGTGCAGAACGCCACCTCAACGGCCCAGGACAAGCTGGCATCCGGAGAAAGCAGCCTTGCTGCCGTAGCGGTCCGCGCCGCCGAAGAAAGCCTGCACCAGACCAAGGTGCTGATCGACGCCATTGCGAAGGTCTCCGGAAGCCTGGATGAGGCACGCAACAGCCTCGAAGCAGCAGTGGTTGACACCTCCCAGGACCTTGCACAGGCCAAGGCCATCATCCAGTCCGGCGCTCATCCGGAGCTGGCAGGACCCGTGGCGGGCGTGGAGGCTGCCCTGGCGCAGGTGAAGGCGGAGATCCAGGGCGGAAAGATCGATCCGATCGCCACCCTGGAACGGGTTGAGACAGCCCATCAGGCGCTGGACCAGTCCCTGTCCGGAATCCGCGACCAGCAGGAACAGGCCCGTCGCGCACAGGCGTCGCTGCAGCAGACCATTATGTCGGCCCAGGCGCAGATCAGTGCCACGTCCGACTACATCACCGCACGCCGCGGCGGGGTTGGGACCGAGGCGAGGACCCGGCTGGCCGAAGCCCAGCGGAACCTGGACTATGCCTTGTCCATATCCCGCAATGATCCGGTCACGGCGCTCACATACGCCCAGCAGGCCCACGCCCTCGCGGCCCAGGCAGCGCAGCTCGCCCAAGGGGACGTGGACAGCTTCGGCTACGCCAACCAGGGCTATGGCCGCGGCGGCGGCATGTTCGGCGGCGGCGGGGGCGGCGGCCTCGGCGGCGCCATCCTGGGCGGCATCCTCATCAACTCCATCCTGAACGGCGGCAGCGGCGGCGGCTGGGGCGGCGGCCACAGCGACGGCGGCGGCTGGGGCGGCGACGGCGGAGGTGGCGACTTCGGCGGCGGCGACTTTGGCGGCGGCGATTTCGGCGGCGGCGACTCCGGCAGCTTCTAGCTGATCCAAAGACTCGCGGCGGCCGGTTCCGACCGGCCGCCGGGTAGAAGCGGTACATCAACTGTTCACTGAATTCAGTGGCGACCACTGAGCAGGACGAAAGGTAACACCATGAAGCAGTCCATTTTCGGCCGCATGGCCCAGCTCGCGAAGGCGAACATCAACTCCCTGCTGGACCAGGCCGAAGACCCGCAGAAGATGCTGGACCAGATGGTCCGGGACTACACCAACAACATTGCCGAAGCAGAGTCCGCAGTGGCGCAGACCATCGGTAACCTGCGGATGCTCCAGGACGACTACAACGAGGACATCAAGAATGCCCACGACTGGGGCAACAAGGCCCTGGCAGCGTCCCGCAAGGCTGACGAGTACCGGAGCAGCGGCGATGCAGTCGACGCCCAGAAGTTCGACAACCTCGCCAAGGTCGCCATCCAGCGCCAGATGGCTGCCGAGAGTGAGGCCAAGGCTGCCGAGCCGAGCATCGCTTCGCAGAGCGAGGTTGTGGACAAGCTCAAGTCCGGCCTGGACCAGATGAAGGGCAAGCTCAACGAGCTGACCAGCAAGCGCAACGAACTCGTGGCGCGCTCCAAGACCGCCGCTGCCCAGTCCCAGGTGCACGACGCGCTCAAGAGCATTGACTTCATGGACCCCACCAGTGAGGTTGGCCGGTTCGAAGAGAAGATCCGCCGCGAAGAGGCCAAGGTCCGTGGCCAGCAGGAGCTCGCTGCCTCCAGCCTGGACGCCCAGTTCAACCAGCTTGAAGACCTCGGCGAACAGACCGAGATCGAAGCGCGGCTCGCTTCCCTGAAGTCCGGCGGCGCGAAGCCGGCGATCGGGTCGTCGGCCAACTCCTCGGCTGCCGCTTCCACCGTTGAAGAAGCTGATTTCGACAAGCTGTAGGCTGCCGCTCCGGCTCATGATCCGGACGTAAAAAGGCCGGGGTCCCGCGTGGGACCCCGGCCTTTTTGATGCCGGACCGTCGGAGGAGCGCTATCGCACGGTGACCGCCGGCTCGCCGGCTGCCGTCAGACCGGTCCCTGCGGTGCAGCTCCCGGAACGGACGGCGCCGTCGTTATACACCTGCCGCAGGCAATTACGGAGGGCCAGCTGGCCCCAATAGTTGGGATGCAGGGACTCCTGGACGTAGTAGTCGCTGAAGGCGGCACTGGCAGTCCGGACCTCGTTGATCCACTCACTGATGTCCGCGGCGCCCGTGCTTCGCCAGTCCGCCAGGGCGGTGCTGTCCAGCTTCTGCGTCGTGGCCGCGCACAGTTCATGGCCACTGAACAGCGAGGCCACATCCAGGGTGCGGATGCCGTCCACGCCGGAAGCGGCGATGCCGGCCGAAATGGTGGCGTTGATGGCGGGGACAGCGGTTCCCGAAGCCCAGTCCAGATCTGCGTTCCAGAATCCGCAGCCGTAGGTGCTTTGCCGGCTGAATCCGGTCTCGGGATAGGAAATGTCGGCGCTCCGCGGCAGGGGTGAGACGTAGTTTTGTACCACCATGCTGTAGTCACCGGCCGTGTATCCGGCGGCAGTCATAGCCTTGGCTACATTCGCGAGCGAGGTGCCGATCCGTGATGCCACGGCTGCGCGGTTCGTAGCCGAAAAGTTCGTGGCCACCGTTGCCGAGTCCTTGCAATAGCTCGGGGCCCACCACGGGCTGGTCATGAACTTGGAAACACATGTGGCGATGATGCCCGCAAACCCGAGATCGTTGCCGCCGACCGACACCACAACCATCCTCACGCGGTTGGCCGACGCGAAGTTCTGTAGCGCCAGCGCCTGGCCCATGTTGCCGGCAGCGTCGCTGTAGAAGTCCAGCCCCGGTTTGAAGTGCCCGGATGAGTTCCAGGACGTGGCCGTCTTGGCACCGGAACAGGACAGATTGAGTGCCTGGGCCTGCCGGATCCCAATCTCAGCAGAGGAAGAACGGTGGCAGCCGGCTGTGCTCTCCGACTGGCCGGCGTCAAGATAGGCGGCGTCGCCCAGCGCATCAGTTTGGGAGGGGTCACTCGAATTGCCCGCCCAGCGCCCCGCCTCCCCCGAAATAAAGGAATCCCCTACGCTTACCACCCACCCGTCACCGGGAGGAGCCGCGTGCACGGCTGGGGCGGTCAGTGCGGAAACGGTGACTGCGACAGCCAGTGCGGCGAAGAGCACCCGCCTGGCCGGGTGCCTGGGGACCGCCATCCGGGGCTGTCCCGCCGGTCCAAGGAATAGCTTCATTGGTCATCCTTTTTCCTGTCCGCAGCAACATTGCGGCGAACAGGTTGCCGGCGTCCGGCCGCCTCCAGCCGGAATGCCGTTATCAACGGGAAAAAGCCTGATGCGAACGGAACCGTCCGCGCGGAGAAACTGCGCAGCGGACGGCGTGGAGCGAGTCTACGACGAAGTTACCGGCCAGTAAATAGCGCTGCCCGGCGTGTACCGTGGAAGCATGCCTTCCACCATCGTCTGGCTCCGTGACGACCTCCGCCTGGATGACAATCCGGCCCTGGCCGACGCGGCAGCCCTGGGCCACGCCATGACTGTCGTCTATGTCCTGGATGAGGAGTCGGCCGGCGTGCGCCCCTTGGGCGGCGCCGCCAAGTGGTGGCTCCACCATTCCCTTGCCTCTCTGGCCCGCGACCTGGAAGCCGTAGGCTCCCGGCTGGTGCTGCGACGAGGGAGCGCCGCCGGGATCATCCTGGAGCTGGCAGCCGAAACCGGGGCCACGCATCTCCGGTGGAACCGCAGGTACGGCGGAGCCGAACGCACCATCGATGCAGGGGTCAAGGGCTGGGCCGCAGATCAAGGCCTGGATGCGGCGAGTTTCCAGGCCAGCCTCATGTTCGAGCCGTGGACCGTTCGCACCGGAGCGGGCGGACCATACAAAGTATTCACGCCCTTCTGGCGCGCCTGCCTGGAGAGCGGCGAGCCGCGCATGCCCTCCGACGCCCCGGACAGGCTTCCGGCCCCGGGCCGCGACACCCGCGGTGCGCTACCGGGCAGCGATGACCTGGAGGTCTGGGGGCTGCTCCCCCGCACCCCCGACTGGAGCGCAGGCCTCGGGGCAGTGTGGAACCCCGGTGAATCAGGCGCGCACGCACGCCTGCAGGACTTCGTGGACGGCCCCGTCGAGGACTATGGGACCGGCCGCGACAGACCAGGACTCGAGGGCACCAGCCGCCTCTCACCCCACCTTCGCTTCGGTGAGATCAGTCCGTTCCGCGTCTGGCAGGCGCTCCGTGAGCGGTTCCCACGCCAGGCGCCTGCCGACGTCGGGATCTTCCGGTCCGAACTGGGCTGGCGGGAGTTCTGCTGGCAACTGCTGTACGAGAACCCGGCGCTGGCCACCCGCAACTACCGTCCCGACTTCGACCGCTTCGAGTGGCAAACGCCGTCGGACGCTGAGCTGGAGGCCTGGCAGCAGGGCCGGACAGGCTATCCGCTGGTGGACGCCGGAATGCGTCAGCTGTGGCAGACGGGCTGGATGCACAACCGTGTCCGGATGGCGGCCGCGTCGTTCCTGGTGAAGAACCTGCTGGCCGACTGGAGGCTGGGGGAAGCCTGGTTCTGGGACACGCTGGTGGACGCCGACGCAGCCAGCAATCCAGCCAACTGGCAATGGGTGGCCGGATCCGGGGCGGACGCCTCCCCCTACTTCCGGATCTTCAACCCCGTGACGCAAAGCAAGAAGTTCGATGCAGCGGGCCGGTACCTGCGCGAGTTCATCCCGGAACTCGCGGACCTGAGTGACAAAGAGATCCACGAACCGTGGAAGGCGCCGGAACTGGCCGCCGGTTATCCGGAGCCAGTGGTGGGCCTGCCCGAGTCGCGTGAGCGGGCCCTGGAGACCTACCAGAGGCTCAAGGACAGCTGACCTGTGGCTCGAACCGCGGCCGGGACTGCCGCGCGCGTCTGCGGGCAGGTCAGCGGCTGCTGACCTTGCCCATCAGGGAGGCAACGGGGCTCAGGAAGAGCGGCCGGGCCAGGAACCACGCCGCGACCATCGCCGCGACCGATGCTGCGAAGACGCCGAAGCCCACCCAGCTGACGTCGTCGCTACCGCCGTACATGTGGTTGAAGTTCCGCAGCGCACCAGTGGCCAGGACCAGGAACACGTGGACGACGACGAACGCAACAAAGTAGATCATCACCGGGAAGTGCACAGCGCGGGCGGCCTCGATCGGGTAAGCCTTGTTCAGCGCCTTGGCGTTCTTGGGCCAGGCCGACGACATCCGCAGGCCTGTGATGAATGCCAGTGGCGCCGCGATGAAGACGGTGACGAAATAGGTCAGCAGCTGGAGGGCGTTGTAGTTGACCCAGCCGTTCTCCGTGGGCCAGTTCAGCGACGCGTACTGCAGCGCCGCCGAGAGCGCGTTGGGGAAGACATCCCAGCTGGTAGGCACGATCCGTACCCACTGGCCGGTGGCGAACAGCAGGACGGCGAACACAATGCCGTTGAGGATCCATAATGCGTCCAGAACGAGGTGGAACCACAGCGCCAGGCTGATTTTCGCCGGCGCATTCCTGGTCCGGATCAGGCCCTTGTTGTTCCGCGTCCAGTAGGCAGCAGGGCGGGTCTGCGTGCGGACCTGCCAGCCGGAACGGATGATCAGCAACAAGAAGAAGCCGTTGAGGAAATGCTGCCAACCCAGCCACGCGGGGAAGCCGACGGGAGCACCCTCGGGAAGCTCTGAGTGACCCGGGTAGTCCGCCACGAATTCTTTCACGCCGTCAAGTCCAGTGGCCCACATCGCGAGCAGCACTACGAGAAGCAGGGCGACGAGCACAGCCGGTACTGCCCAATACAGTTTGGCCCACTTGCTCTTCGCAGTTCCGGACTTCTTCTTGGTTGGTAGTGACATCGAACAGCATTCCTCTCGAGAATGATCGACCAGTGACGTGGGCGGCTCCACCCCCGGCCGGGCTGCACCGGCAGGAGCGGCGGCTGGGTGAAGTGCGCCTTAACAGCTTGAATCATGAACAGCGGAAGAGCGAACCCGCATGCGGCGGCGGTCATGCCCCGCAACATAAAGATCCGTTCCCTTGGAGGCGACGGCCTGCCAATGCGGTGATCGTCATTGAACAGCCACGTGGCACGGTAGGACGTTGCCTCCGCGAATGAGAATACTAGGAAATGCTAGTAGTTGGGGGCCTGCAGACAAAGAAAGAGGCCCTGACCGGCTATTTCCCGGTCAGGGCCTCTCATTGGTTGCGGGGACAGGATTTGAAC
>NZ_JAGGPO010000006.1:0-49359 GCF_018613775.1 Arthrobacter sp. ISL-69 | reverse complement strand
TGCTCCACCCCGCGTCGCAAGAACAACACTACCCGCCAGTGAACTTCAGGCCAAATCGAGGGGACGTGATCTGTGTCTCTGCAGAGCGGCACCGCCAAAAACACACGCGGACCTTCGGGGCACAGGCCGGTGCGGGCGTCCCGGTTGCTGCGGCTACGGCAAAGGCCGGCCTCCCCTGTCCTTGCGGAAGGGGAAGCCGGCCTAGGCGGGGCTGAGCGGGCTAGCGCCAGCCTCGCTGCGTGATCAGTTGTTCGGAGTGGGCGACGGCGTCGCGGCAGCCGAGGGGGCAGCCGTGGGAGCCGGGGTGGCTCCCTGCGTCGGCGTTGTGCTTTCGGCGCCGAGCTTGGCTTCGGCGTCGATGGCCTTTTGCAGAGCGGCATTCAGTTTCTTCTGCTGCTCTCCGTAGGCTGCAAAGTCACCCTTGGCGAGGGCTTCCTGGCCAGCCCGAATGGCTGCGTTCGCTTCTTCCAGCGCGGCCTTCAGCTCAGCCTTGGCGTCCGTGCCTCCGGTGGCAGGAGGCGTGCCGCCGGTCGCGGGGGGTGGTGTCTGGCCATTGTTGTCCGAGTCCCCGGCAGATGCGCCCGAGTCGCCGCCGAACAGCTGGTTCAATGCCTGATCCAAGGTCGGCGCGAACCCGATCTTGTCACCGAAGGCCACCAGTACGCGCTGCAGCGTGGGGTAGGACGTTTCGCCCGTGGAGCGCAGATAGACGGGTTGCACGTACAGGAGGCCGCCACCCGCCGGGAGCGTCAGGAGGTTGCCGTTGAGCACGTCGGACGCTCCCTGCCGGAGCAGGTTCAAAGCCTGGGACACCGTGGGATCCGAGTTGAACTTGTTCTGGGCCTGGCCGGGGCCGGGAACCTGCGCTTCCGGTGGAATCTGCAGGAGCCTGAGCTGGCCATAGCTTTCGGCCTTGACGCCCTTCTGGTTACCGGCGTCGGAATCCGCAGCGAGGAACCCGTAGAGCACGTTTCGGGCGGTTCCGTTGACCACCTGCGGAATGAACGAAGACGTGAGCTGGAAGGCAGGCTGCTCCTGGTCCGGCATCTTCAGCGACATATAGAACGGCGGCTGCTTGACCGGCTCAGTGACTGTGGGATCGTTCGGCACGGACCAGGCGTCATTGTTCGTGTAGAAGTTGTCCGCCTGGGTGACGTGGTAGCGGCCCAGCAGTTCGCGCTGGACCTTGAACAGGTCCTCGGGGTAGCGGACGTGGCTCATGAGCTCGCCAGACATCTCCGAGAACGGTTTCAGGGAGGTCGGGAAGACCTTCTGCCAGGCCTTCAGCACCGGGTCCTGGTCGTCCCACGCGTACAGCGTTACGGAGCCGTCGTAGGCGTCAACAGTTGCCTTGACGGAGTTACGGATGTAGTTCACCGAGCTGTTGGGCAGGGCAACGCTGCGCCCCGCCGTCGTCTGTGAATCCGCGGTGGCAGACGACAACTGTTCCTGCTGCGAGTAGGGGTAATACTGGCTGGTGGTGTAGCCGTCCACAATCCATTTCACGCGGCCATCAACGACTGCCGGGTAGGCGTTGCCGTCGACCGTGAGGTACGGGGCGACCTTTTCGACGCGGTCCCGCGGGTTGCGGTCGTAAAGGATCTGCGATTCGGCGTTCACACCGTCGGAAAGCAGGAGATCGGAGGACTGGAACTTGATCGCGTAGAGGACCTTGTTGAAGAAGCTGCCGACATTCGGGCCGCCGTTGCCGGTAAAGGTGTACTGGGTTTCGCCATCACCTTCCTTGCCGGCGGGACGGTCCTGCTCGCGGTGGGGTGAACCGTCCGGGGCTCCGACGATCGAGTATTCAGGAGAGTTCTCGCCGAAGTAGATACGGGGCTGATAGGTCGTATCGTTGCCGAGGACTCCGGTCGACGGAATGCCGGCCTGAAGGAACTCCGGCTTGCCGTCGGCGGTGAACTTATTGCCCTTGGCGGCCACCACACCGTAGCCGTGGGTGTAGACCACATGCCGGTTCAGCCAGGACTGCTGGTTGGCGCTCAGGCCGTCCGGGTTCAGCTCACGGACCGCGATCACGGTGTCCTGGACTTTGCCGTCCACTTCGTACCGGTCAACGTTGAGCGCTTTCGGGAACTGGTAGTACGGCCGGTACTGCTCCAGCTGGGAGAACGCGTCCGAAATCAGGTTCGGGTCCAGGAGCCGGATATTGGCAGTGGTTTGTGCATCCGGTGCCAGTGCGCCAGTGGTAGCGGTGGTGGTGGCGTTATACCGCTTCTCTTGGATCTTATCGAGGCCGTAGGCAGCACGGGTCATGCTGATGTTCCGCTCAATGAATGGCTTCTCAAGCGTCTGTTCCGACGGGCGCACCTGGAACTGCTGGACGACCCACGGGTAGACACCGCCGGCAAGGATGGAGGTGATGACCAGCATTGCCGTGCCGATGACAGGCAGGCGCCATTTGCCGATCACGGCGGCAACGATGAAGAGGATTGCGACCAGTGCGGCAGCCACGGCCAGGATGGACTTCGTGGGGATCACCGCGTTGACGTCGGTGTACAGCGCGCCGGCCCAGCGTCCGCCGCTGTTCTGCACGGCGGAATAGCGGTCCAGCCAGAAGTTGACGCCGAGCAGCAGCAGGAAGGCCGCGCCCGTCACGGCGAGGTGAATCTGGGCGGCCCGGCTGGTGAAGATGCCGCGCTCCATGATCCGGATGCTGCCGTAAAGGTAATGCGTGAGAATTCCCGCGATGCCTGCGACCACAACAACGCTGATGAGGAAGCCTGTCACGAATCCGAGGAACGGCAAGGTCATCAGGTAGAAGCTGATATCCAGGTTGAACTGCGGATCGTTCTGGCCGAAGGACTCCTGGTTCAGGAACAGCAGCACTTTCTGCCACTGGCTGGCCGCGGCGCTTCCGGCGAAAAGACCGAACAGCACCGGCAGGCCCACCATGACCACCCTGCGAACAGGTTCCAGTTGCGCCTGGTAGCGGTTCAGGTTGTCCCTGATTTCCGAATCCGGGGCGTAAACGGGGCGGGCGTGATAGGCGATCCGGATGGCGTAGAACATGGCCAGGAACATGAGCGCGAAGCCGGCCAGGAAGATGACAATCCGGGCCACGTTTTCCGTGAGGAAAACTTCAAAGAAACCAAGCTGCTGGTACCAGAGGACGTCGGTCCAAACATTGGCGAAGAAGATGAATCCGACCACAACAAGTGCTACGACGATCAATGTCGGCGTCAAGGCACCTCGCCTTGGCTGGGGTCTTCCGGGCGGTGTGGGGCTGGCAGGACGGGACAAACTCGGTACCTCATAGCTGGTTGTCAGTGACTGGTCTTGTCAAAATCAGAGCGCGTGTGATGGTGTTGCTCGGACCGCCGCTGCACCTCGGAGGGGAGGGTCAGCATCAGTCATTAATGCCACGAGTGGCGGTGGTGCTTAGTTCCTGCAATTAGTCTAGTTGCTGGTGCACGTGGGAAGACCGGATGTGTCGCCGCCTGAACCGATCGCATTGACGGCTTCCCGGGCCCCGGCCAGGTTCTCGACTTTCACCACCTGAAGCCCGTCCGGGATGTGTCCCACCACTTCCGCGCAGTTGGCAGCCGGGGCCAGGAACACCGTCGCGCCGTCCTCCCTTGCTCCGTACATCTTCTGTCCGATCCCGCCGATGGATCCCACGACGCCGTCGGGCGTGATGGTGCCGGTCCCGGCAATGTGCTTGCCGCCGGTCAGGTCCCCCGGCGTCACGGTGTCGACGATGCCGAGGGCGAACATCATGCCCGCGCTGGGGCCGCCCACCTTGTCGAGGGAAATCTTCACATCAAAGGGGAATTTGAAGTCGTACTGCAGCAGCACCCCGAGGATGAACTTGCCGGCGGCGTTCTCGGTGGGGGTGATGGTCTCCGTGACCGGAGCGCCGTCGCGAGTGACGACGACGGTGGCGGGCTTTCCGTTTCCGGCGGCCAGTTCCTCCTGGACGACGCGAAGCGACGTCACGGGTTTGCCGTTCACAGTGGAAAACACATCGCCGGCCTGCAGCTTGCCGGCCGAGGCCGACTGGTCCGCAAGGTCCGCCACCAACAGCTTTTGTTCAAAGGGAATGCCGAGTTCCTTCAGGGCGGAGGCTGTGGCGTTCTCCTGGGATGTCGTCATCGCCACCGCGCTCTCCTGCTGGGACTCCTCCTTCGTCACCCCTGTGGGGAAGATGAGCTCCTCCGGATAGACGGCCTTTGACTTGTCCAGCCATGCTGAAAAGGCCTCGAACACGCTGACCGGACCGTTGGGTCCGCCGTCGACATAGACGGTGGTGAGGTCAAGGTTCCCCTTGGCCGGAAACGTCTCGCGGCCCGTCACGCTGATGACCGGCTTGCCGTTGTCATTGGCCAGGGTATTAAAAGTGGGGCCCGGCGATTCCACAACATACGGCACGGGGAGGCTGGCGGCGGTGATACCCAGCGCGAGTGCCAACAACCCGGAGGCCACCATCGCCGGGTAGCGATTGTCGCGTGCCTTGGCACGACGGGATTTCGGCCGGCGAGAAAGCGTGCCGTTAGTGGTCCCGCCGTCGTGTCCCGAATCCGCGGGATCCCCGGGAACCTGGCCACCCTGAGTAATAGTCAATGAAGGACCTCTCCGCACCTGCGCCCGTGGACGCGGCACTGTGGCTGCGCCCGATCAGAATGCCGGCAGCCTGCAAATATTCCGATTACTAACACTACGCGTTTGCGCCGCCCGTACGCTCTTTGCCCACAGCGAACGGGGCCGGATTCGGCAGACAGCCGCCGACGCCCCGGGGTACCGTGAAGGTGATCAACAGTCACACCGACGATCGGCGGGATCATGACCTCCAACCCACTCAATCCGTCCAATGGCGACGACGACACCCCGAAGGATCCGCTTGCGGAAATGCTTCAAAACCTCATGGGTGGCAAGGGCATGGGCAACATCGACCCCGCCGAACTGGCCAAGGCCGCCGGTCTTCCCGACGATCCGAACCTCCTGGCCCAGATGTTCTCGCAGGTCCAGGCCATGATGAGCGCATCCTCCGAGGGGCCCGTCAACTGGCAGCTTGCCCACGAGAACGCCCGCCGGGTGGCTGCCAGCGGCTCCGACCCCTCGGTCACGTCACAGCAGTCACGGGAAATCGATGAAGCACTGCGCCTCGCCGAGCTGTGGCTGGACCAGGTGACTGAGCTTCCCGCCACCGGCCTGATCGGCCGGGCCTGGTCCCGCGCGGAATGGGTCGAGGAAACGCTCGGGACGTGGAAGCGGCTCACCGAGCCGGTGGCCAACAGCATTGCCAATGCGCTGTCCACCGCCATGACCGAGCAGATGCCCGAGGAAATGAAGTCCATGATGGGAGGGGCGTCCTCCATGCTGCAGAACATGGGCGGGGCCATCTTCGGCATGCAGCTTGGCCAGGCCATTGGCGCCCTCTCCGCCGAAGTGGTCAGCTCAACAGACATCGGAGTGCCGCTGGCGGACCTGGAGATGGCCCTCCTGCCGGCCAACGTAGCCAAATTCGGTGAAGGCCTGAGCCTTCCCGAGAACGACATCCGGCTTTTCCTGGCTGTCCGGGAAGCTGCCCACGCACGGCTCTTCGTCCAGGTGCCCTGGCTCCGCGGGCACCTCCTGGGTGCCATCGAGGCCTATGCCCGGGGCATCCACATTGACACCTCCAAGATCGAGGAACTCGCCCGGGAGATCGATCCCAGCAACCCGGAAGGCATCCAGGAGGCACTGTCCCAAGGCGTGTTCATGCCCCAGCGGACCCCGGCGCAGGACCAGGCACTGGAAAAACTCGAAACCGCGCTGGCCCTCGTGGAAGGCTGGGTGGATGAACTGACCGCGGCGGCCACCGAGAAGTTCCTGCCTTCCGCGTCTGCGCTGCGCGAGACCGTCCGGCGGCGCCGCGCCACCGGCGGCCCGGCCGAACATGCTTTTTCGTCCCTTGTGGGACTGGAGCTGCGTCCCCGGCGCCTCCGCGAAGCTGCCACCTTGTGGGCCTCCCTCAAGGAGGAACGTGGCACCGAAGGCCGGGACGCCATCTGGCACCACCCGGACCTGCTGCCCACCGGCGAGGACCTGGACGATCCGCAGGGGTTCAGCGCACGCCGCAAGCTCGCCGAAGCGAGTGACACCGAGGTGGACGACGCCCTGCAGAAGCTGCTGAACGGCGGATTCGACGAACCGGCCAAGGACGACGATGCGGCGGGCAAAGACGAAGAAGCGTCCGGCGAGGACGACGACGGCGGGACGCCGAAGGCCTGACGCGCCGGTTAACCTGCGCGAACTAGCCAGGCATGGACGAAACCACGGTTTCGTCGGTGCCTCGCTCTTCTGTGCCGGGCGTCGCGTCCGGTCCGCACGTCATGTCCGCATCGCCGCCTGGCGAGTCGGAGTCCGGTGCCATGCCCCGCGAGGTGGCGAACGCAACGCCTTCGAGGAAGGCCTTTGCCCGTTGCGTCTCGGGGTAGGTTTCCAGGAGACGCCAGAACGCGGCGTTGTGCCCGGCGACCAGCAAGTGCGCCAGCTCGTGGAGCAGCACATAGTCGATAACCCACTGCGGCATGGTCCGCAGCTTGTCCGAGAGCCTGATGGTCCCGTCTGCCGGAGTAGCCGAACCCCAGCGGGAATTCTGGTTGCTGACCCAGCGCACGGACGACGGTGCGGACCGCCCACCAAGGTACTTCGCCGAAAGCCCGGCTGCATGCGACGCGAGGGCTGCATCCGAGGCCGGGCGGCGACGTCCCGCCCCGCGCGAGCGCCGGACCCCCTGCAGCCGGAGTTTCTCCAGCATCCGGTGCACCCATTCACTTTCCTGCGCCTTGCTGAAATGCGCCGGGATGGCGACCACGGCTGTGCCGTTCTCCCAAAACGCTGCCACGGTCCGGCGGCGGCGCGCGGAACGCCGCACAACGACGGGTGCTCCGTCGGGAGTGGTCAGCGGAATCGCTTGGGGTTTCGCTCCCCCGGCCATCAGGCGCTGGTGCTTTCAATGAGTACTTCAAGCACGGCTTCGCCATACTTTTCCAGCTTGGACGGACCAATTCCGGCCAGCTGGGCCAGTTCTTCGAGGGTTGCGGGCCGCGCCTCCGCAATCGCCGTCAGCGTCGCATCGGTAAACACCACGAACGCCGGCACTTCGGCGGCCAGGGCCACGTCCTTCCGCCACTGGCGCAGTGCCTCGAACGTCTGTTCCTCGTAGCTCGGCGGGCATTGGCTGCAGCGGCCTACCTTCCGTTCGGCACCGGTGGACAGCATGCTTCCGCAGACCCGGCACATCGCAGGGGCGGCCGCCTTCCGCCGCGGGGCGGGGCCCTTGCCGCGCGCCGTCGAGCTGGCCACAGAGTCCGGCCTTAGGCCGTCCAGGAAACGCGAGGGCTTCCGGTTGGCCCTCCCGCCGGGGGTCCGGGCCAAGGACCAGGACAAAGAGAGGTGCTCGCGCGCCCTGGTGATGCCCACGTAGAGCAGGCGGCGTTCCTCGTCCACGTCTTCCGGGGAGTCCGCGAACGAGATCGGCATGAGGCCCTCGCAGAGCCCCACGAGGAAGACGGCATCCCATTCAAGGCCCTTGGCAGCATGCAGTGACGCCAGGGTAACGCCCTGCACGGTGGGGGCGTGCTGGGCCAGAGAACGTTCCTGCAGTTCATTGACAAAGTCCGAGAGGGTGAACTGTGGCCCGCGGCTCAGCACCAGCTCATCAGCCAGCGCAACCAGCGCGGCCAGCGATTCCCAGCGCTCGCGCAGCGCCCCGCCGCTATGCGGGGCGGATTCCGTGTAGCCAAGGGACGCCACAATGTCCCGGACCAGCTGCCCGAGGGGATCGGGGGCCGAGGTTTCGGCGGCGGCCCGGGTGGCTGCCCGGAGCTGGAGGATTGCATCCCGGACTTCCTTGCGGGCGAAGAACCGCTCTCCTCCGCGCAGCTGATAGCCGATCCCGGCCGAGGCCAGTGCCTGTTCATATGCCTCGGACTGTCCGTTGGTGCGGAACAGCACGGCGATCTCGCTGGCCGGTGTTCCGGCGTCGAGCAGTTCCCGGATCTTGATCGCTACTGTGGCTGCCTCGGCCTCATCATCGGCGCATTCGGTGAACTGCGGCTGCGGGCCGGGCTGCCGTTGTGCGACCAGTTTGAGCGGCGCCGCCCATGCCGCGTCCGCGACCGGCCCTCCGCTGCGCCGTCCGGCGAGGAGGTCATTCGCGAGCTTGACCACCTGCGGTGTGGAGCGGTAGTCCCGGATCAGCTTGACGACGTTGGCGCCGGGGTACATGGCCTTGAAACCCAGCAGGTGCTTCGGCGATGCACCGGTGAACGAGTAAATCGTCTGGCTGGCGTCACCCACGACGCAGAGTTCATCACGGCCGCCGAGCCAGAGTTCCAGGAGCCGCTGCTGCAGCGGCGAAACGTCCTGGTATTCGTCCACCACAAAGTGCCGGTACTGTTCGCGGACAGTGGCTGCCACTTTCGGGTCCTCCTGCAGGATCCCCACGGTGATCAGCAGGACGTCCTCGAAGTCGATGACGTTGCGGTCGGTCTTCACGTCCTCATAGGACTGGAACACCCGGGCCACGGCCGTGAGGTCGAATCCGCCGGGGTTGCCGCGGTCCTGCGCGTTCTCGAGGTAGTTCGCGGGCGTCAGCATGGACACCTTGGCCCACTCGATCTCCGAGGCGAGGTCCCTGATGGACGCGCGGTCCGTGCTGAGCCTCAGGCGACGGGCAGCTTCGGCGATCATCTGCGCCTTGTGGTCGAGGAGGTTCGGCAGGGCGCCGCCGACGGCCTGGGGCCAGAAGAACTGAAGCTGCCGCAGGGCTGCGGCGTGGAAGGTCCGCGCCTGGACATTGCCCACGCCGAGGTCACGGAGCCGGCTCCGCATCTCGGCGGCGGCGCGGGAGGTGAAAGTCACGGCCAGCAGCCGCTGCGGACTGTAAACGCCTGAGTGAACGCCGTAGGCGATCCGGTGGGTGATGGCGCGCGTCTTGCCCGTGCCTGCACCGGCAAGCACGCACAGGGGCCCGTTCAGCGTGCTCGCGACTTCCCGCTGTTCGTCGTCCAGCCCGCCAAGAATGCGGTCTTCCAGGGACCGGTTGTCCGGCGAAGCGGAATCGGCGGGGGCACTGTCACCGGGGGCGGTGCATTCAAAATTGTCAGTTGTCACTTGCTGCTCAGTCGATCGGTGGGGTCAGGTGTTGGGGGTCCGCTGTGCGCGAGGAGGTCATTCGTCGGCGGGCCGGTCCTGGATGACGCCGCCGTACCAGTGCTCAATCAGTGACCGGGCAATGGAGAGCCGGCTGGAGATGACGATTTCCCCGCTCAGCACGGCTTCCTGGAGTTCCGCGCGGCTGAACCATCGCGCCCGGGTGACTTCCACGCCGTCGGGCGTTGCCTCGGTATCGGGTGTCCTCGCCGTGAACCCGAGCATCAGGGAGGCCGGAAACGGCCATGACTGCGAACCAAGGTACTGGGTTGCCGTAATCCGGACGCCCACTTCCTCCTGGATCTCGCGGACGACGGCCTGCTCAAGCGACTCGCCCGGCTCCACGAAGCCGGCCAGTGTGGAGTAGTTCTTTGCATCGAGTGGCCCGCCGCCGCCGAGCAGCAGCCGGTCATCAGGGCCGACGACCGTCACGATGATGGCGGGGTCGGTCCGGGGGTAATGTTCGGAATTGTCCGCCGGGCACCTGCGGACCCACCCGCCGGCCTCAACGAGCGTCGCCGCTCCGCACCGAGGACAGTGCACGTGGGTGGCATGCCAGTTGGCGATCGCACTGGCTTCGACAAAGAGGGCCGTGTCGGTGGCATTCAGGCGGGCAGCAACGTCGCGGAACCCCGTCCACACGGCGTCCGCGGGAATTCCGGCGATGCCGCGTTCAAACTGCTCCGCCCGGACCTCAAAAGGTTCTTCGAGGACAAAGAGGACGATGTCCGTACCTTCATCCACGTCCGAGCTGCCCAGCGCGGAACCGAGGTAGATGATCATTGCCGGCGGCAGTCCGGCCTCGCCAAGGTTCTCCGCGAGGCCGGCGGCTTCCGTCAGCAGCAGGCTGTCGCCGCATACCAGGGCCTGCCGGTGCGAGATGACCATGGCCAGCGCCCGCCCGGAGCTGACAACGGATTCGACCATGCCCGGTTTCATCCGGACGCCGGAGCCGCGGTCAACCAGCGCGGGACGGACCGGAAGGACCGTGTCCATCAGGTGGTTTGCCGGGAGCCGCTTCAACGGGGCCGCACTGCCCGGTGCCGCCTTTTCAGCTGCCTTATTTTGTTCTGCCTTATTTTGGGCTGCCGGGGACTCCGCAAGACTCATGTACCCACCGTACTGACTCCCGCAGACAAATGACATTTGCTCCGGCCGCCGCAGATGCCCCGGGAAGCCGTTCTTCGGCGTCGTCGGCACCGTAACTTGCAAGGTAAATCATCCCGATCCGGAGACTCGCCGTAGTACATCGCCGTCTTGGGCGCCAGTCAATCTACCGTGGATGCGTGAGAAGAAAACCGATCGAACTGGCAGCTGTAGCAACTGCGGCAGTCCCCGGACTGACGCCCACCGCCGTGAGCTCGGCTCCCGACGATCCGGCGGACTTCGATTCGGCACTTCTCCTGGACTCCGAGGGCAAGCAGTGGCGGGTCCGTTCGCCGCGCCACGCAGAGGCAAGCGCCCGGCTGGAAACGGAGTTTATGGTCCTTCGTGCCTTTGCCCCGGGAGTCAGGGCCGAGCTGCCCTTCCTCATGCCCACAGTGGCAGGCACGGTGCGGCAGGGTGCACTCAGCACGTTCGTTTATTCACACCTGGCCGGAACCACGCGCAGCGTCGAAGAGCTGACAGCCGGTTCGGAAGGACTGGCGAAGGAGATTGGCGCCGCTCTGGCTGCCATTCACGACCTCCCCCAGGCCCTTGTCAGCAATGCCGACCTCCCCAGCTACACCCCCAATGAGTTCCGGCAGCGGAGGCTCAACGAACTCGACCAGGCCGCGACCACCGGAAAGATCCCCCCTGTGCTGCTGCGCCGGTGGGAACATGCCCTGGAGGACGTCTCGCTGTGGCGCTTCAATCCCTGCGTGGTCCATGGCGACCTGCACGAGGACAACCTCCTGGTGGAGGGCGAACGCGTGACAGCCGTGACCGGGTGGACCGATTTGCGCATCGGGGATCCGGCCGACGACATGGCCTGGCTGGTCGCCTCCAACGAGCAAAGCTTCGTCGACTCGGTACTCCGCCACTACACGTCGAGCCGCAGGGACGCACCGGACGCCCATCTGCTGCGCCGCGCAGCCCTCTCCGCCGAATTTGCGCTGGCCCAGTACCTGGTGAAGGGCCTGGCTGCCGGGGACCAGGCAATGATCGCCGAAGCTGAAGACATGCTCGCCTCGCTGGCTGAAGACATCACGGAGCACGGCGGACAGCCCATCAGCGTGGAACCTTTGCCGCAAACTGTCCCGGCCGTGCACGTGGAACCGGTCCCGCAGGATGAAAACGCGGGTACCACCGGTGTGCCCTCTGCAGCGCTTGCCGCAGAGCAGATTTCGGGGTTGTCCGGCGCCCCGTCGGCGGATGCCATGCCGTCGGTGCACGTGACACCGATCCCGGTCGATGCCGTCCCGGCCCCGCCGAGCCGAGAGTCAGGGGCTCCCGGGAACGCTGAACGCGGCGCCCCGGCCGAAAGGTCCGGCGAAGTCGATGCGGTCCAGGAAGCAGGCGGGGACAGCGGAACCGCCCACGCGGCCGACGGAGGAAACCGGATCACTCCCCCGGCCGCGCTTTCAGCGGATGACACGTCCACGGCGGCCCTCAAGATTGTGGACGCAAAGTCCCACTAGCCGAAGGGGATGCCTTGGCCATGGCGGTGGTTCCCGCAAGGGCCGCTGTCACGATGTCCTCCAGCTGCTCCGCCGTGCCAAGGTCGTGGGGGCGGACCACCTGGTTTTCACCGACGTAGTAGAACGCTGCCCGGACGTTGTCGAGCGGGACTCCCTTAAGTCTGGCCCAGGCAAGACGGTAGACCGCCAGTTGGACGGCCTTCACCTTCAGCTGTCCCGCGGCGGGGCGACGGCCGGTTTTCCAGTCCACCAGGTCCCAGCCGCCGTCGGCGTCCCGGAACACGGCATCGATCCGGCCGCGCACCACGACGTCACCGATGCGTGTCTCCACCGGAACCTCGACATGGGCCGGCGCGCGGTGAGCCCACTCCGAGTTCCGGAATGTCTCCACCATCGAGTCCAGCCCGTAGGCCTCATCAATGTGGTTGTCCGAACCGGGTGCCTCGTCCAGCTCCAGCATGCCTGCGGTGCCGAAGTATTCCTCCACCCAGGCGTGGAATGCCGTGCCTTTGCGTGCCGACATCCCCGGCTCCCTGGGAACGGGCCGGCGCAGCCGCGCCAGCACGGATCCCGGATCGTCGCCCAGATCCACAAAGGTTGACGCGGAAATATGGCCGGGCAGGTGGACATCCTGCACGGTGGCCCGCCGGAAGCGGCGTTCCAGCAACAGGGCGGCTTCGTGGGCCCAATTGGAGGCGACGCTGCGAAGCTGCCGGGTTTCCTGCCCGGCGGCCGCCGCTTTGGCGTCACCCGTTCCTTCGGCGTCACCCGCGGCTTCCGCGGCCAAGGTTCCGCGGACCCGCGCGGCAGCCAGTTCCATGGCTGCCCGCCGCCCCGGGACCAGCCTGAGCCTGGTCCCGGTGCGTGGATCGGCGGGCCCCTCCAGCGGGTCATACGGCCATAGCGCCAGTTCGAGGTCCTGGGTCAAAGGACTTTCGGCCGGCAGCGATGCCTCCTCCACTGAGGCGGCATGCACGACGGCGGCGAGCTCCAGCGGTTCTTCCGCCAGCCCTTCAGCGGGCAAAGCTTCCCCGGGGCCTGTTGAGCCGGCACCCGTGTGGCCGACCCCGGCGAGGGGCGCCAGCTCGGACAGGAACGGCGACATGTCCGCCATTCCGGCCCGGGATCCGACCCAGGCCGCGCTGGAGACCCACAGCACGAATTTCGCCCGGGTGTAGGCAACATAGGCGAGCCGGCGTTCCTCTGCCTCGCCGTGAACCTGGACGTCCGCTTTGAAGTCCTTCTCCGCGTCCAACCAGCCTTTTTGATCCGGCTGGTCCAGGTCCCACTGCGGCAGATCGGCGTGGTCCCCGCGCAGCGGCCAGGGCAGGGCGGCGCTGCCGCTGCTCCAGCGCGAATCCCGGCTGCTGGGAAACGCACCGGCGTTGAGCCCCGGAACGAACACAACATCCCACTCCAGGCCCTTGGACGCGTGCACGGTCAGCAGCTGGACGGCTTCATGGTTTACGTCCGGGGCGGCGACGTCCAGGCCGCCCTCCTCCGCAGCCGCGGCCTCCAGCCAGGCCAGGAAAGCCAGGACGTCAACACGGTGCGAGGTGTGGAGGAACCCTGCCGCGGCATCCTGGAATGCATCCAGGTTCCGTCGGGCCTGATGGATGCTGATGCCGGGACGGGCCGCCACTTCGATGTCAAGGAGCATGGCCCGCTCCACTTCGCCCAGCAGTGTGGTGAGGTCGTCACCCATAAAACCCCGGAGCTGCCGGAGTTCTGAAGAGAGGGCGTGCAGCCGGTCCAACGCCTGCGTGCTCAGCGCCCGGCCATGGGCCGACGTCCAGCCTTCCCGCGGCAGCCAGTCCAGCGCTTCCACGAGGCTCGGCGAATCGGTGATGTCGCTCTCGATAACGGCCGTATCGGCGTCGTCGGCTTCATCCCCGTCTGCATCCGGGCGGCCGCGGCGCCGCGCGAGGAATGAAGACCAGTCCCGGAAGGCCATGAGGTCGGAGGGACCTATTCGCCAGCGTGCCCCGGCCAGCAGCCGCATGAGGGAGTCCGAACGGCCCGGATCCGCCAGGACCCGCAGGGTAGCGACGAGATCCACGATCTCGGGGGTGTCCAGGAGCCCGCCCAGGCCCACAATCTCGTAGGGGATACCGCGTACCTCGAACTCACGCCGGATGCATTCCATCTGTGCACGCCGGCGGCAAAGGACTGCCATGGCCGGAGGAATCCGGTCTTCGCCGGCGGTGTCCTCGAAGTCCGTGACGCGGTAGCGCAAAACGTCCGCCGCGATGGCTTTGGCTTCGTCCTCGTCCGTCGCGAAGCGCCCGATGACGACCTTCCCCTGGGCCGCTGCGGGGCTTGGCTGCAGCGGCGGGACCTCCACAGAATCACCAGACTCGCGCTCCCCCGCCGGACCGGTCCGGGCGGCAGCGGCGCTCAGCGGCGCTGAGATGACGTTGGCCGCGGACAGGATGTTCCGCCCGTTGCGCCAGGCAGTTGTGAGGTACGACGTTGGCGCCACCGCGAAAGGACCGCGGGACTGCCCTTCACCGTGCCCGGTTCCCGCCGGACCGGCATCCGCGGCGTCGGCTCCGTTCCCTGTTTCGCCCAGCAGAACCGGGAATTCCCGGACGAAGTGGAAGAGCTGGCCGGCTGAGGCACCCCGGAAGCCGTAGATCGACTGGTTGGGATCTCCCACGGCCGTCACGGCGTGGCCGCCGCCGAAGAGCCTGGAGAACAGGACGAGCTGGGCATGCGAGGTGTCCTGGAATTCGTCCAGGAGGACCACCTTGAACCGCTGGCGTTCCACTTCGGCGGCCAACGGGATCTCGCTGGCGACCCGCGCGGCGAGGGCCACGAGGTCGCCGAAGTCCAACGCGCCGCGGACCCGTTTGGCTTCCGCGTACCGGCCCACCATTTCGGCGACGCTGGCCCGCGTGCGCAGCATCGCGCCAAGTTCCCCGGCGGCCTGTGTCGGGTTCTTTTTGGCCCCGGCCATGTAGGGCAGGGCTTCAAATTCGGCGACGCGGTCCATCAGCCAGCCCTGAACCTCGCGGGGATCCCGCAGGTGTTCAGCGCACTCGCCCGCGAGCTGGATGACTGCTTTCACGAGGGTGGATTTGGCAGCGCGGAAGTGCTCGTACTCGCCGTCGAAAGCCTCCACGACTTCGCTGGCCAGCTGCCACGCCTGCGCTCCGCCCAGGAGCACAACATCACGTTCGACGCCCAGGCGGAGCCCGTAGTCGGACACGATGCCGCTGGCGTAGGAGTGATACGTGGAAACCTTGGGTTCCAAGGCATCCTCGGTGAGCAGGCCTGCCGGAAAAATCGTGTGGTGCGTGTCCTCCGCGGCAATGCGTTGGAGGGCCGCCAGTTTGGCCCGGATCCGGCTGGCCAGCTCACCGGCAGCCTTCCGCGTGAACGTGACACCCAGGACTTCTTCCGGCCGGACCCAACCGTTGGCAACGAGCCACACAACGCGGTCTGCCATCGTGGCGGTCTTGCCGGATCCTGCCCCGGCAATCACCAGCCGCGGAGTAAGTGGCGAGGAGATAATGGCGGACTGCTCAGCGGTGGGACTGTTGCGTTCGCCCAGCATGGCAGTCAGCTCTTCCGGGGAAAAACGGGGGGCCGGGACGTCGTGGGACGTCGTCATTCAGTTACCTGCTTTCCGCGCGGACAAAGGGGACAGACCTCGGGCAGCCGGCAGCCATGGCCGCCGTGGCCTGACTTTGCCGGATCATGGCGCGCCTCGAAATGGCTGCCGGACATGAGCTGCGCGGCCTCGTCCACCATATCGAGCGCCCAGTTGCCGGCGCCGTCCAACGGCTCCTGGACCTGGATGCCGGGGCTCTTGTTGCTGGTGCCAAGCTGGGCCAATACAGCCCCTCCCGGCTGAACACCGCCGGCCGGTGTGCCCGGCTCAGTGAACCCGCCGGCCAGCACCGCGGCCTGGTAGGCGCCCAGCTGGGGATGGCGGGACAGCTCGGCCTTGGACGGCTGGCGCTTGCCCGTTTTGAGGTCCACGATCACCAGGCGTCCTTCGGAATCGATCTCCAGCCGGTCAACCTGTCCGCGGAGTACCGAGAACCTCACCGCGGGTTCAGCGTCTGCTCCTGCCGGCGCTTCCGTGCCGGGCTGCGGGTCATCGACGATGTCCGGCAGCTTCACTTCGAAGTCCCGTTCGACGCCGACAAGGCTCCTGCCTTCACTGCGCATGACGAGGATGTACTGGGCCAGCTTCCGGACCATGGCTTCGGCCCGCTGGAAATCCAGCTTGCCTTCCCAGTTGTCCTTCATGCCGAGCGTCGGCCACCGCCGGACGAGTTCCGCCACGTATTCGGCCCCCGAAGCATCCGGCAGGTCCTGGGCGATGGCATGGACCAGGGTCCCCAGGCTCCTCGCGAAGTCGGTGGCGGCTTCCCCGCCGGCAGCCTGGATGAACCAGTCAAGGGGCGACTTTTGGACGGTTTCCACCTTGGACGGTGAGACGAACACGGTCCCTCCGGGCGGCACAATCCGCTCCCCGGAAGAGAGCGGCGCAAGCCCCCACCATGAATCGGGATGGGCACCGGGTACGGACGGTTCGACTGCGGCAAGGCCGGCAAGCACCCTGGCGGCTTCGACCGATTCGGCAGCGTACCTGCCGTCCAGCTGGGCGTACTGACGGAGTTCGGCCACGAGGGCGCGGAGGGTCTGCGGCCGTTCCACGGGGGTGAACATCCGACGGTCCTGCCCGGGATGCAGCGGTGCAACGTAGTCGAGGAAAGAGGAGGGCTGCTCGTCCTCTGATGAGACGGCGGTGCAGATCAGCACTTCACGGGCCCGGGAGACGGCCGTGGAAAAGCTGCGGAGTTCGTCATAGCGGATCTCGCGCAACCTGCTGATGGGCCCAAGCTGCAGGGCGTGGTCCACGCCGTGCTCCACGGCGTCGGCGAACAGCGTGCTGCCGAGGAGCTCCCCCCGGAGCCTGGTGTTGGGCCAGACTCCTTCCTGCAACCCCGCAACAATGACAACGGGCCATTCGCGTCCTGCTGCACTCGCGGGCGTCATGAGTTCCACGGCGTCCTCCAGCTGTGCCCGGGCCGCCAGGGTGTCCATGGGCAGCTCCTGGCTGAGCAAATACTCAAGGAACTGGTCCGGTCCTGAACCCGGCAACTGGTCCACATAGCGTTCGGCTGTGTGGAACAGGGCCATCATGGCGTCCAGGTCGCGGTCTGCCCTGGCCCCTGACGCTCCACCTGCCAATGCCGCTTCAGTCCACCGCCCGGCCAGCCCCGTGGAGTGCCAGAGCGCCCACAGCACGGTTTCCGCGTTTCCGCCCGGTTCGCGCGCAGCCGCCTGCCCGGCCTGGATCATCCGGGCGACACGGCGGGCAGAGTGGCCCTCGACCCCCATGGTGGCCAGGGCGCCCGGCTCGAGCAGCGATTCGACGAGCAGGGCGTCGCTGGTGCGGCCTCCGCCGCCGAGGATCTCCTCGCGGCGCAGCGACTGCCGTAGCCTGCGCAATTCGATGGACGTCGCTCCGCCGATTCGGGAGGTCAGCAGCGAGACTGCGGATTCCGGCGTCAGGACCGCGGGATCCAATGCCACGGCATAGGCGTCCAGCAAGGGCCGGACTGCCACTTCGTC
Organism: Arthrobacter sp. ISL-69; assembly: GCF_018613775.1. Lineage (NCBI taxonomy): Bacteria > Bacillati > Actinomycetota > Actinomycetes > Micrococcales > Micrococcaceae > Arthrobacter > Arthrobacter sp. ISL-69. The sequence continues at coordinate 31,987 of NZ_JAGGPO010000006.1, read as the reverse complement.
GCGGACGGCCGATTCGGCCACGGGAACGCGCACGGGGATGCCGTGGCCGGCCAGGTGCCGCTGCAGCTGATTCAGCTGCCCGCCGTTCCGAACGATCACGGCGATGTCGCCCAGCTCCCGGCCGTGGTTCAGGTGCGCATCCAGAATGCGCTGCGCCACATACCGCAGTTCGTGGACCGGGGATGGAAGGATGTGGCCCTCTACAATGCCGTCTTCGGCGGCATGGGCCCGAGCCGGTCCCCCTTGCGCTTCCGCTGTGCCTGCACTTTCCAGCCGGCGGGCTGACTGGCCGCCTGCCCGCTGCGAGATTCGTCCTGCAACGGACAGCCACGCCTCGGCAACGGCGGGACGATGGCGGTGGGTCACCCAGAGCGGCCTCTCCAGGACTGTGTCCTTGCCGTCCCCGTCCCCCGGGCCGGCGTCGGCGATGCCAGCAGGGGCAAGGAGGTGCGGCAACTCAGCCGTGAGATCGGGCCTGGCTCCGCGGAACCCCTGGACCACTGTGTCAGGCGACGACGTCACGTACATGTCCTTGCCCGCCGCGATGTCCGCCAGCAGCTCGAACACAGCCGGGTTTGCTTCCTGGATGTCGTCAACGAGGATCAGCTGCAGGCGGTCCCGCTCGGCGGCCAGGAATTCCGGGGCGTCCTGGAAAATCTGGCGGGCCGCCGTGATGATCCCGGCGGGGTCGAAAGCCTCCGGCATCCGCAGGTCCAGCACGTCCCGGTACTCGGCGTACAGCGCGGCGGCCGCAATCCAGTCCGGGCGGCTGCACTGCTGCGCCAAGGCCACAAGGTCATCAGGTGTCCGGCCGGATTCGATGATCCGGTCAAAGAGCTGGCGTACCTCCTGGCGAAAACCGCGGGTTTCCAGCGCGGCCCCCAGATCATCCGGCCATGGCAGCTCCAGGCCCGGCAGGGCGTGGCCTTCGAGAAGTTCCTTGATAATAAGGTCCTGTTCGGGTCCCGAGAGAAGCCGCGGCGGCCGTGGCAGGGGCAGGATGCCTTCGGCTTTGGCTCGCCGGATCAGATCGAAAGCGTAGGAGGCCCAGGTGCGGGCCGGCGTGGTGCTGAGGCTCCTGTTGAGCCGGGCGGTGAAGCGGTCCCGGAGGGAATCGGCGGCAAGCCGGCTTGGCGCCAGGACCAGCATCCGTTCCGGATCCACGCCGTCGCGCTCGGCCCTGCGTACGGCAGCTTCGATGAGTACGGTGGACTTCCCTGTCCCCGGGGCTCCGGGAACCAGGACGGGGCCGGATCCGTGCGGCACATCCACGGCCGCCTGCTGGTCGGGTGACAGTACCGGCACCACGCTGTGGACCTGCCGGGGAGGCAGGAGCCTCAGGCCGGCGGCTGATCCCGCGTGCCGTGCCGCCGTCAGCTGTGCTGTTTGCTGGAGTGGATGTTTGGCCGGCTGCCGGGCTGGTGGCTGGCCTGCCCGGATTCCGGAAGAGTCGAAGGTAACTGTCACACAGTCATTTCATCATCCGGCGCCGACATTTTATGGAGCCGCCGCTCCAGCCTCTCGGCAATTGCGTCGATGAGGTCAAAATCACCGTCTTCGGGGGCCCAGCGGGCAGCCATAAGGTCCACGCGCCAACGTCCTTCGCCGGTCCGGAGGAAGTCCTGGTAACGGCCAACGAGCGGGGTCCCTTCGCGGACGTAGAACCGCAGGGCCTCGGCCTCGAGCCCCTGTGGTGCCTCGCCGTTCGCCCTCAAAACGCGCCACCACGTAACGCCGCTGCCATGGTGGCTCATCACGGACCCGACCTGCCGTGCACCGCCGGAGCCGAGGAGCTCAGCGACATCCCCGTAGGCAACCGCGGCCCCCGGAGGGACGAGCTCAACCAGGGCGAGCACCGCCTCGACATACTCCGTGCGCATGAATCCAGCTTAACGGTTCCCCCAGATGCCCGGGCCGCTGGGCGCCGGGGCCCGATCGCACGCTGGGCCGCAGTCCCTGTGGGAGGCGGGCGGCACACCAGCGGCTTAGCACAAAACTGTCTGTGGCAGCAGGTAGTTTTGAAACATGAGCTCCTCGATCACCAGCACCATCTCGAACACCAGCATCTCTAACACCACCGCCACCTGGGACAAACGGCCCCGGGCAGCCTTCGATCTGGAAACCACCGGCCGCAACTCGCGTGCCGCCCGGATCGTCACCGCGTCCGTCACTGTGGTGGATGCCGAGGGCAGTGTCGTCAAGGAGCATGAGTGGCTCGCGGATCCCGGCGTCGAAATCCCCGCGGAAGCCAGCGAAGTCCATGGTGTGACCACCGAAAAGGCAAGGCAGGAGGGCCGTCCGGCCGCGGAGGTCACCCGCGAACTGGCCGCGGTGCTGCAGGGCCTGTTCGACGACGGTGTTCCCGTGATCGCTTTCAACGCCAGCTATGACTTCACCGTTCTGGCTGCCGAGTCGGCCAGGTACGGCATTCCGCAGCTGAACCGCTTCCCGGTTCTGGATCCCTACATCATGAACAAACAGGTGGACCGGTACCGTAAGGGCAAAAGGACGCTGACCGCCCTTTGCGAGGAGTACAACGTCAACCTCGATAACGCCCACACGTCCGCTGCGGACGCCCTCGCCACGCTCCGGATGCTGGACGCCATGGCCGGAAAGTTTCCCAAGCTCCGGATGCCTGCGGGCCAGCTGCACCAGCTGCAGGTCGGCTGGGCAGCAACCCAGGCCGCGGACTTCCAGACCTACCTCCGCAAGACCAAGCCCGCCGCCGTGATCGAAGGCGACTGGCCGGTGCTCCCGCCTGAAGACGCCAGCAGGGGCGACTTCTAGCCGCACAACCCGCAGCAGGACCTCAGCGGGAATGGCCCCATTGCTTGGCGCTCTGGGATGAGGATCACACGCTTCATGGGGCTCGCAGGATTCCAAGGCTGGCCAGCGCAATTTTCCATGTCGCCGTGAGACCGCACCAGCAACAACCCAGGTGAGCCCGGCGGCAATATAGTGCAGCTCTTCAGGCCTAACGCCGAACATTATGCGGAAGTGACTCGCCACTGGCTTCGCTGACATAATTAAGTTCAAAAGCGTGCTTGTGCTATGCCCTGCCCGAGGCCAACCTCCTGAGGATAAATGATCACAGTTACTGACCTTCGAAAGGTCTACCGCCAGGGGAAAAAGGAAGTGGTGGCCCTCGACGGCGTCACCCTTTCCGTTCCCAAAGGTTCCATTCACGGAATCATTGGCCATTCCGGCGCCGGAAAGTCGACCCTGGTACGTTGCCTCACGCTGTTGGATCGTCCGACAGCCGGGTCAGTCAGCATTGACGGCACAGAACTCAGCTCCGTCAGGGACTCCGAAATACGTGCGGCACGACGCCGCATCGGCATGGTTTTCCAGCATGCCAACCTCATGGATTCCCGCACTGCCGCGGGCAATGTGGCGCACCCCCTGGAGCTCGTCAAGACGCCGAAGGACAAGATCCGGTCCAAGGTTGCGGAACTGCTGTCCCTCGTGGGCCTCGAAGGATTCGAAAACGCATACCCTTCCCAGCTTTCCGGTGGCCAGCGCCAGCGCGTGGGCATTGCCCGCGCCTTGGCCGCCGACCCCGACGTCCTGCTGTGTGACGAACCCACTTCTGCCCTGGACCCGGCGACCACGGACGAAATCCTCGACCTCATCCAGGACCTCACCAGGCGCCTGCAGCTCACCGTGCTCATCATCACGCACGAGATGAACGTTGTTAAGCGTGTCTGCGACTCGGTATCGCTGCTGGCCAAGGGCCGCATCATCGAGCACGGGGCGCTGCAGGACGTGGCGGGCGATCTGGAGAGCAAACTGGCCAAAGCGCTCCTCCCGCTGCCGGCATCAGAGCCGCTGCATGGCGCACTCCAGGGCGGACCCGTCCTGGAAATCCTGTTCGCCGGTGACAACGCCAAGGAACCTGTCCTTACCGGCGTTGCGCGGCACTTCGACATCGACCTCAATGTCCTGGCAGGCAGCGTCGAGACACTGGGCGGCCAGCAGTTCGGGCACCTGCGCGTCCAGCTCGCCGAGAATGCGGACTACGATGCCGTCCTCGCCTACCTCCACCAGCGAGGAATAGGGGCGAAGCTGGCCGAGACCAAAACAGCACCCGGCGATGCTGCTGAACTGAACGACGTGACGGGAAGGACCTCATGAACGACATCTTCAGCAACCCCGTCCTGGCCAAAGCCCTCCCCGAAGCAATCATTGAAACCCTGCAGATGGTCGGAATCTCGGCCTTCTTTACGGTGCTGGTGGGGCTGCCCCTCGGCGTCTTCCTGCACGTAACGACTCCGGGCGGTCTCCGTCCAATGCCCGTCACTAACCGGATCATGAGCGACGTCATCGTCAACATCACCCGGTCCATCCCGTTCGCAATCCTGATGGTGGCGCTGATTCCGCTGGCCCGCCTGCTCACCGGCACGAGCCTCGGCCCTATCGCGGCGTCGGTCTCGCTGTCCATCGGCACCATCCCGTTCTTCGCCCGCCTGGTGGAAACCTGTCTCCGGGACGTCCATCACGGGAAGATCGACGCCGCCCAGGTCATGGGTTCCACCAAAATGCAGGTGATCAACAAAGTGATGCTGCGCGAATCGCTTCCCGCCCTCGTTGCGGCCACCACCACAACCGTGGTCACGCTGGTCGGATACTCGGCCATGGCGGGCCTTGTGGGCGGCGGAGGACTCGGGAAGCTGGCGTACAACTACGGCTTCCAGCGATTCGATGTCACGGTCATGATCGTGACCATCGTCTTGATCATCGTCCTTGTACAGGTCATCCAACTGGTGGGCGAATGGATCTCCCGCAGCCTGGACCACCGCTAAGCCAACCACCACCGATAGGCCGTCATCCAACGGCCCACGGCAATCTTCACCGCAGCAGGTAGCCGCCGGCTGCATCTATGCCGGAGACGGCGCCGGGCGCAAGCCCGCCGTCGAACTCCCAGCAATTCGAAAGGAACGCATCAGATGCGTAAATCACTCTCCCTTCTGGCCACCGGTATTGCCGCCGCACTGGCGCTGACGGCCTGCGGCGGTTCGTCCAGCCCCAGCGCCGACGTCAAGACCCTTGACCCCGCCAATCCTGTGACCCTGTCCGTCGGTGCCAGCCCGGTGCCGCAGGCAAAGATCCTGGAGTTCATCAATCAGGACCTCGCCCCGAAGGCCGGCTTGAAGCTGGACATCAAGGAGATCGAGGACTACCAGACGCCGAACACCGCACTGAGCGACGGCTCGCTGGACACGAACTACTACCAGCACCTTCCCTGGTACGAAGACCAGGTGAAGACCAAGGGCTACAAGTTCGGCCACGGCGAAGGCGTCCACATCGAGCCGTACGCCGCGTTCTCCGAAAAGGTCAAGGACATCAAGGACGTTCAGGACGGCGCCAAGGTTGCCATCACGAACGACCCGTCCAACCAGGTCCGGGCGCTCAAGGTCCTCCAGGTGGCCGGGCTCGTGAAGGACATCAAGGAAGATACCTCCGTGCTGACCCTCACCGACGAGCAGAACCCCAAGAAGCTCAAGTTCTCCGAAAACCAGCCCGAACTGCTGATCAACGACCTCAAGGACCCTTCGGTGGACCTTGCGCTGATCAACGGCAACTTCATCCTCAAGGCAGGCCTGAGCACCAAGGACGCCCTCGCTGTGGAGTCCGTGGAAAACAACCCGTACGCGAACTTCCTGGCCTGGCGCGAGGATTCCAAGGATGACGTCCGGATCAAGAAGCTCGACGAACTCCTGCACTCCCCCGAGGTCAAGGCCTTCATCGAAAAGGAATGGCCGAACGGTGACGTGACGGTGGCCTTCTAAGCCTGCTACACCCGGGCGTGAACAGACCCGCCTTAAACACTGATGGCACCCGCCGCTGCGGGTGCCATCAGTGTTTAAGCAGCAGTGCCGTCGTCCGGCTGCGTGCGCCTTAGCGGGCGGCGGGCACGGCTGCCGATGCGGCGGCCCTGGCTGCGGCGGGAAGTGCGTCGAAGATCCGGTTCATGGCCGCGTCGTCGTGGGCCGCGGAAAGGAACCAGGCTTCAAAGACCGACGGCGGCAGGTAGACGCTGGAGTCCAGCATGGAGTGGAAGAACGGCGCATAACGGAACACTTCCTGGCCCTGGGCATCCTCATAGTTGTGGACGCCGCGGGCCGAGGTGCCGAAGGCCACCGAGAACAGGTTGCCTGCCCGCTGGATGGAGTGGTCCACGCCGGCTGCGTCCAGCGCCGAGGACAGCGCAGCGGACAACTCCAGCGAGCGGGCGTCGATGAACGAGTACACCTCGGGGGTGGCATGGGTCAGCGTGGCGACGCCGGCAGCCATGGCCACCGGGTTTCCGGACAGCGTCCCCGCCTGGTAAACAGGGCCCAGCGGCGCCAGGTAGTCCATGATGTCGGCCCGGCCGCCGAGGGCCGCCGTCGGCATGCCGCCGCCGATCACCTTGCCGAACGTCAGCAGGTCCGGCGTCCACGGCTCGGCGGCGTCTGCCGCGCCGCCGGTGAGGCCCCAGTAGCCCGAGTAGCCGGTGCGGAAGCCCGTGAGGACTTCGTCCACGATGAGCAGGGCGCCGTGTGCGCGGGTGATCCGCGAAAGGCCGGCGTTGAACCCCTCGCCGGGCGTGACCACACCCATGTTGGCCGGGGCCGCCTCCGTAATGACGGCGGCGATGTTGCTGCCGTGCGCGGCGCACGCGGCTTCCACGGCGGCGAGGTCGTTGTAGGGCAGCACCAGGGTTTCGGCAGCGGTGGCCGCGGTGACTCCGGCGGAGCCGGGCAGGGCCAGGGTGGCCACGCCTGACCCGGCCGCGGCCAGGAGTCCGTCGAGGTGGCCGTGGTAGCAGCCGGCAAACTTGATGACCAGGTCGCGTCCGGTGAAGCCGCGGGCCAGGCGGATGGCGGTCATGGTGGCTTCGGTGCCCGTGGACACCATCCGGACGCGTTCGGCGGCAGGCACGCGTTCCTTGACGATCGCGGCCAGGTTGGCTTCGTCCGGCGTCGATGCGCCGAAGGAGAGTCCGCGGTCCACGGCGGCGTGGACTGCTTCGAGCACGGCCGGGTGGGCGTGGCCCAGCAGCGCGGGACCCCAGGAGCACACCAGGTCCACGTACTCGGCGCCGTCGGCATCCGTCAGGTACGGGCCCTTGGCGGACACCATGAACCGCGGGGTCCCGCCCACGGAGCCAAAGGCCCGGACGGGTGAGTTGACGCCGCCCGGCATGAGCTGGCGTGCACGGTCGAAGAGTTCCTCATTGCGAGGAGAGCTGGGAGTCATGGTTCCTATTCTTTCAGTTTGCGGGATCGTGCCCGGACAGGAGTTCTGCCACCCGGGGTGCCACCACGGTGCCGAAGAGTTCGATGCAGCGCATCATGGCGGCGTGCGGAAGCGTGCCGTTGCCGTATTTGAGGTCGAAGCGGTCGACGCCCAGGTTGCGTTTCAGCAGGACGATCTTCTGCGCCACGGTCTCGGGCGACCCCACATACAGGGCACCTTCTTGTCCGCACATGGCATCGAACTCCGCCCTGCTGGCCGGACCCCAGCCGCGCTCGGCACCGATCCGGTTGCGCTGCGCCAGCCAGTGCGGGAAGAGCTCCTCGCGGGCCGCCTCGTCCGTGTCGGCGATGTGGCCGGGCGAATGGGTGGCGATCTGCTGCATCGGATGGCCGTACTTGGCCATCGCCTCGCGGTACAGGTTGACGAGCGGGGCAAAGGATCGGGGCTGGCCGCCGATGATGGCGAAGATGATCGGGTAGCCGTACTCGGCGCACCGGAGCACGGATTCCGGGGTGCCGCCAACTCCGATCCAGGCCGGCAGCAGGTGGTGCTCCAGCGGCGGATAGACGCTCAGCCCGCTGATGGGCGGGCGGGTCCGCCCCTCCCAATGGACCGGCTTCTGGGTGCGGACCTTGTCGAAGAGCTCCAGTTTTTCCTCGAACAGGACCTCGTAGTCCGCCAGGTCCAGGCCGAACAGCGGAAAGGATTCAATGAAGGAGCCGCGCCCCAGCATGACTTCGGCGCGGCCTTCAGAAATGGCATCAACGGTGGAGAAACGCTGGAAGACGCGGACGGGGTCATCGGAGCTGAGCACGGTCACGGCGGATCCGAGCCTGATGTGCTTGGTCCTGGCCGCGGCGGCGGCCAGGAACACCTCCGGGGCCGAGACGGCGAAGTCCCGGCGGTGGTGCTCCCCCACGCCAAAGGCGTGGAGTCCGACGTCGTCCGCCAGCTCCGCCTGCTCCAGCAGCTGCCGCAGCACCTGCGCATGCGGCACCGGGTGCCCGTCCGGGTATACGCCGACGTCGCCGAAGGTGTTCAGGCCCAGCAGGACCTTCCCCGGCCCGACGGGCGCTGTGGGGCTGGCGCCCGGGGTGGCCACGGCGGCGGTGTCGGCTGCGGCCGCTGGGGCTGCCGAACTCCCGGTTCCCGGGAGGGACGCCTCGCTCATCATGACTCCTTCAGCCAGCCGGCAAGCTCGGACGCCCAGTAGGTCAGGACCATGTTGGCGCCGGCGCGCTTGATGCCCAGGACCGATTCGGTGATGGCCGAGCGGCGGTCGATCCAGCCGTTGGCGGCAGCCGCTTCGATCATGGAGTACTCCCCCGAGATCTGGTAGGCGGCGACCGGAACGGTGCTCATTGCCGCGACGTCCGCGAGGATGTCGAGGTAGCTCATGGCGGGTTTGACCATCACCAGGTCCGCGCCTTCGGCCAGGTCCAGCTCCACCTCGAGGATGGCTTCGCGGCGGTTGGCGGCGTCCATCTGGTAGGTGCGGCGGTCTCCCTTGAGCTGCGAATCCACGGCTTCCCGGAACGGGCCATAAAACGCTGACGCGTATTTGGCGGCGTAGGCCACCACGGCCGTGTTGGTGTGCCCCGCGTCTTCCAGCGCCTGCCGGATCACGCCGATCTGGCCGTCCATCATGCCGGACGGTCCAAGCATGTGCGCGCCCGCGTCCGCCTGTGCCACGGCCATCGCGGCGTAGATTTCCAGCGTTGCGTCGTTGTCCACGTAGCCGTCGGCGTCGAGAACGCCGCAGTGCCCGTGGTCGGTGAATTCGTCCAGGCAGACATCGCTCATGACCACGAGTTCGTCGCCCACTTCGGCGCGGACGTCGCGGATTGCCTTGTTGAGCACGCCATCGGGGTCCAGGGAAGCGGTGCCGCGTGCATCGCGTTCGGCCGGAATGCCGAAGAGCATGATGCCGCCGACGCCCAGCTCCACGGCCTCGGCCGCCGCCCGCTTGAGGGAATCAGTGGTGTGCTGCACCACGCCGGGCATGGAGGCGATCGGATTGGGTTCCGTGAGCCCCTCGCGGATGAAGGCGGGAAGGATCAGCTCCGGAGCCGCCAGCCGGTGTTCGGCCGTCATCCGGCGCATGGCCGGGGTGGTGCGGAGCCGGCGGGGGCGGTGGGTCGGGAAGCTCATGGTCTGTCCTTCGCGTAGTTCTCGGGGGCGGGCGGTGTTGATGCGGAGTGTTTTGGAGCCAGCGCCTCGATGACGGCGGACACCAGGCCGGACGTGGTGGGTTGCTCGGCGACGGCGGCAACCGGCAGTCCCAGCCGCTCCGCCTCCGCCGCCGTTGAACGCCCGATCGCCACGAACCGGCAGTCGCCCAGCGGCGAGAGGCCGCCATGGATGCGCTGCGCGGCGCTGGGTGAAGCGGCGACGACGGCGTGGAGCCGCCCGGCGGCAAGCTCGGTTTTCGCTTCGGACGGGGTAAGCACCTCAGCCAGGGGCGGCTCAACGGCAGCGCCGCCGTCCGGACTGAAGCTGCGGGCCGGATCCGCCGGATAGTCCACGGTGTGGTACGCGGTGACGGCCTGAACACTGGCACCCAGTGACTCCAGACCTTCGGCCAGCCTGCCGTCCGCGATGTCCGCCTGCGGCAGGAACACGCTGCCGTGGCCCTGCGGCCAGATGTCGAGGAGGCCTACACCGGATTGGAGCCTGGCCGGGGCCAGGTCGACGGGGATTCCCCGTGCTTCCAGTTCATGGCGCGTGGCAGGACCGATCGTGGCGACCCGGACCGTTCCGGGGAGCCACTGGCTCAGTGTGACGCCCCGGTCCCGGGCAAGTTCTTCGAGTGCCTGGACGGTGGTGACGCTGCTGATGACGAGCCAGCTGTACGCGCCCGCGCCGAGGGCGTCAAAGGCGACTTCCAGGGAATGCTGGTCGCGGGCGCGTTCGAAGTCGATGAGCGGAAGCAGCAGCGGTTCGGCGCCGGTTTCCCGCAGGGCGGCGACCAGGGACGCGGCCCGGTCCGGGCTCCGCGTGACCAGGACGCGGGCGCCCTCGAGCACCCGCAGGCCTGGCTGGCCCTCCGTGCGGCGGGCGCTGCGCCGTCCCATCATGTGCCGGGGTCCGCCGGTTCAGGACGCGGCAAGGTCCGCGATGTCGGCGGCTCCGGCCGCCAGCAGCACCTCGGCCAGCTCGATGCCCAGAAGCGTGGCGCCCACCTCGGTGAGGCCGTCCGTGGCCCGTTTGTCGCGGACCGAGGCCTTGCCGTCAACGGCGCAGACCACTGCCTCCAGGTAGAGCATGCTTCCCTTGCGGAAGGCGTAGGCTCCGACCGGGGCGGCGCAGCCGGCCTCGAGCCGTGCCAGCAGCGCGCGCTCGGCTGTTACCGCCAGCCGGGTGTCCGTGTCATCCAGGGCCGCGAGGGCCTGGGCCAGCGGCCCCTGGGAGCCCTCGGTGGATCCGGTCTTCCGCGGTGCATCAGCGGTCCGGCACTCGATGGCGAGCGACCCTTGGCCGGCGGCCGGAAGCATCACGTCTGTTTCAAGGTATTCGCTGACGGCGTCCAGGCGGCTGATGCGTTCCAGTCCGGCGGCCGCCAGAACGACGGCATCGAGGTCACAGGATTTTCCTGCCACCACGGCATCGGTGGCGTTGCCCGGCAGGCCGGGAACGCGACCGAGGCGGGTGTCCACGTTGCCGCGGATGTCCACGATGTCCAGGTCCGGGCGGGCAGCCCGAAGCTGCGCTGCACGGCGCGGGGAGCCGGTTCCCACCCGGGCGCCCTGCGGGAGGTCGGCGAGCTTGAAGCCGTCGCGCGCGCAGAGCACATCCCGGACGTCAACGCGCTTCGGCGTCGCAGCCAGGGTCAGTCCCGGCGCGGCTCCGGTGGGCAGATCCTTCAGCGAGTGCACGGCAACGTCGCACTGGTCACGCAGGAGGGCGTCGCGCAGCGCCGCTACGAACACGCCCGTGCCGCCCATCTGCGACAGCGAGCCTGTCAGGACGTCGCCGTCGGTCCTGATGTGGACCAGTTCCACCGGGAAGCCGCCGATTGCGGCCAGTTGGTCAGCTGTCTGCTGGGTCTGGGTGAGCGCCAGCTTGCTGGCGCGCGTCCCGATACGGACGGTCACAGGGCTTCCTGTCCCGCCGCCGGTGCAGCCGGGCGGGCCGGCGAGTCCGAGGCGTAATCGTCGTGGCCGGTGCCCACGGTGGCGTCGGCTCCCGCGATGGTGGGCTTCTCGCCCCGGAAGTTGGAGCAGCAGCCCGGACGGCAAACGTCGTACCAGGGGCCCAGACCGGTCACGTGGGGCCGGTCGGCGATGTTGTTCGCGGCAGTGCGCTCACAGATCAGGTCCACAATGCCGCCCACGAACTTACTGTGCGTGCCGGGCGTGGGGACCCGGGTTGCGGCGATGCCGAAGTTCCGGCAGGTCTCCAGCGCTTCGGTGTCCAGGTCCCAGACAACCTCCATGTGGTCGCTCACGAAGCCCAGGGGGACGATCACGATTCCCTTGACGCCCTGGCCGGCGAGTTCCTCGATGGCGTCGTTGATGTCCGGTTCGAGCCACGGTACGTGCGGCGCACCGGAGCGCGACTGGTACACAAGCGACCACGGTGCGGTCAGCCCGGATTGTTTCTCGACCCGGCGGATGACCTCGGCGCCGTTCGCCAGATGCTGGGCAACATAGGCCGAATCTTCAGCGAACTGGCGCGGCTCACCCTCGGAACGTCCGGCGGCTTCAGCGTCGCGCGTCGGAATGGAGTGTGTGGCGAACAGGATGTGGACCGGCGCGTCCGGCGTGCCGGCTGCGGCCAGCTGGGCGCGGACGTCGGCAAGCCCGGCGGCGGTGCTGTCCACGAAGGGCTCCACGAAGCCCGGGTGGTCGAAGTACTGGCGGACCTTGTCCACTTCCAGTTTCCCGTCCAGGCCGGTCTCGGTCAGTGCCATGCCGATGTCTTCGCGGTACTGGCGGCAGCTGGAGTAGCAGGAGTAGGCACTCGTGGTGACCATCAGCACCTTGCGGTGGCCGGCGTCGTACACGTCCTGCAGGGTCTGCGGGATATACGGATCCCAGTTGCGGTTGCCCCAGAACACGGGGAGCTCGATGCCGCGGGCTGAGAGCTCCGCTTCGATTCCCGCCTTGAGGTCGCGGTTTTGCTGGTTGATGGGGCTGATGCCGCCGTTGGCGCGGTAGTGGTGCGAGACCTCTTCGAGCCGTTCATCCGGAATTCCGCGTCCACGGGTGACGTTGCGGAGGAACGGGATGACGTCGTCCTGGCCTTCGGGGCCGCCGAAGGAGGCGAGGAGGACGGCGTCGTACTCCTTCGGAGCCATTCGGCCGGTTTCGGTGACGGGGTTGACGGCAGTCACCGCGGCCCGGGACTCAAGGGCACTCATGCAAGGACCTCCGCGATCTCGGCCGCGGTGACCCGGCGGCCTGTGTAGAACGGGATTTCTTCACGGACGTGGTGGCGGGCCTCGGTGGCGCGCAGGTGGCGCATCAGGTCTACGAGGTCCACCAGTTCGGGGGCCTCCAGGCCGAGGATCCACTCCCAGTCGCCCAGGGCGAATGAGGACACCGTGTTCGAGATGACCTGCGGGAATTCGCGGCCCAGCATGCCGTGGTCGCGAAGCATGGCGCCGCGCTCGGCGTCCGGCAGCAGGTACCACTCGTACGAGCGCACGAACGGGTAGACGCAGAGCCATTCGGCGGGTGCCACGCCTCGGGAGAAAGCCGGCGTGTGGTTCTTCGCGAATTCCGCTTCGCGGTGCACACCCATGGCGGACCAGACGATCTCCGTGCCGGCAAAGAGCTTGCTGCGGCGGACGTCGCGGACCGCCTGCTGCAGGGCCTCGGGCTTGGGACCGTGGAGCCACACCATGATGTCCGCATCCGCACGCATGGCCGAGACATCATAGCTTCCCCGGAGGACCACACCGGCCCCTGCCAGGCGGGCGATCAGCGCATCAAAGTCCTCGGCAGCATCGGCGCTGCGCAGGACGTCGGCGGAGCGCTTGAACACGGTCCAGAGGGTGAAGAACTGCTCGGCTGATTCTTCGGTTTTAGTGACAGATTCGGCAGATGTGTGGCTCATAGCTACCAGTCTGCCCCTTCCATGCAGCTAAGTCGAAACCGAGCACTTCTACAACGTGTAGAAGTGCTTAATTTCACATTACGACCGAAACTGCGCCTTGCCCGCCCGGTGATGGGCAGGCAATAACCTCAGACCCGGCGCATCCGGACGTAGGCAACACCCGCGGCGCAGGCCAGCGCCACGAGCCCGGCGCCCCACCACACCTGCGGCGACACGTCGCCCATGGGCGAAACGCTCACGGCAGAGCGCATGACCGGCGCGCTGGACACCCCGTAGCCGGGGCCGGACAGCGGTATGACGCCTGCCGACGTCAGGGTGGCCATGTTGGTCGGACCGAACATGTTGGTGGTGTTCCAGGCGGACGCCGGAGCCGGCGAGGCGGGGCCGGTGGCTTTGCCGCCGGCCGGTAACTGTGATGCGCCGGCCGATCCCTGGGCGCCAGAGGCAGTGCCGGGGGCAGTTGCTCCTGTTCCGGGCGCGGCCGGGGCCGCCGTGCCGGGAAGCACTGAAGACGGTGCGGCGGGAGCCGCTCCGGTGGCGGGCGCGGACGAGCCGGGCGTTTGCGTGGGACCGGTGGACGGAGCTGCCGCACCGCCCGTGGGGGACGGTGAGGGAGTTCCCGACGGCGGCACCGTCCCCTCGGACGGCGACGGGGAAGGCGATGTCGGGGTGGTGGGTGACGGTGAGGGCGAGGCCGGCTCGGTCGTCGGAGAGGGTGACGGGGCAGGCTGGGTCCGGTATCCGGGCCGCGTCGGCTTGCCGGTGCCGGGTTCGGGCGAGTCGGAAGGCTCAGGCTTCGGCCTCAGGACCACGGACGCCACGGCGTCCAGCAAGGGAACACCCGCCTCCACGGAGGTGGTGGCGCCTGCGCCGTCGGTTGTGGTGTCCGGAGCCGGAACGAGGGACACAGCATTGGATGCAGGAACACCTGCGGAAAGGACTAGTACCGCTCCGAGCGCCGCTGCTGCCGTGCCGCGCCGAAGACCCCCATGGAAACCAGTCAGCGTTCGAGTTTCTTCGGACTTCTGATTGACCATAGTCATCGACACTAGCCAGAATTACGCGTCATTAGAAACTTGCGAAGAAGCCTTTCACGAGGTACTCGCGGGCTAATGAAGGAGGTCCGCCAGCTGCCTTTTCGTGTCGGCCACGACGGAGGCCAGGCCGTTACCCGCCAGCCAGCCGCCCACCATCACCAGGGTTCCTTCGCCGGCGCAGACCCGGCGGACATCGGCCACCCGCTGGCGGTGCCCCACGGCGGCGAAGGGAAGCGCCCCGCCCCAGCTGACCACGTCCCAGTCGAGCAGGTCATCGGCCGTGACAGCTACGGTCAGGAGGGCCGACGCATCCCGTAAGGCGGCGTCAAGGAGGTGCTGGTCACCGGCACCTGCTTCGGCTGCGATTGACAGTCCGGCATCCGCCCCGCGTGCGTGGGGTTTACCGGCCCGCGTGACCTCACCCCGGCCGTACGACAACCGGACAACATGGGTGCCGGGCCCGGCCGCAGCCGCCAGCCAGTCCCATTTGGCGGTGGCATGGGTCAACGCCTTGGCCTGCACGCCGGGAGTCTGCGGAGCCACCAGGATGCCCGTTCCTCGTGGCCGGCGGTCCAGTTCGGGGAGGTCAACAACAAGTGTCACAAGCTTTACATCCGGACCGGCGACCGGCCGGTACGCGGCCAACTCCGGCACTGCCTCCTGCATCAGCCCGACGGCGGACGGGCCGTCAAGAGCCACCACCAGCAGGTTGGCGTCATACGTCCGCTCCCCCGCTGAGACCCGCCAGCCGCCGGCAGTCCTGGCCACTGCGTCGGCGCGGGTATTGTCCAGCAGCCTCACGCCACGCCGACGCAGTTCGGCCACGAGGGCGGTGATCAGGGTGTGCATGCCGCCCTGAAGGCCTGCGACGGCGGATCCTGCTTTGGCGGGTTGCGCTGCGGGCTTGCTCCCACCGGCCGCGGGATCCTGCCGGGCCGTGCCGCCCCGCCGCTGGGCGGCGACAGCCGCTGCGAGGGAGCCGTGGGTCCGGATTCCGGCGCGGAGTCCGGGCGCCACCATGTCCACGTCGAGCAACGCGGGATCGGCCGAATGCACGCCTCCCACCACCGGTGCGACGAGGCGTTCCAGGACGCGGCGGCCCATCCGGGCGCGGACCAGGTCGGAGACGCTGGTGACCGCTGCACGGGTTCCCGTGGCGGCGGGCAGGAACCTGTCCAGGGAAGCACGGAGGGATCCTGCAAGCCCAAGGGTCCGGCGTACTTCGGGGTCCCACGGGTTGGCGGGTATGCCCAGGACGCCGGTCTTGGGGAGCTCCCTCGCGCCTTCGGGGAGCTGGACCCACGCGCCGCCCGGGTGGGGCGCCACGATGTTGCCGGCGATGCCGAGTTCGGCCGCGAGGTCTGCGACGGCGGTGGAGCGCGTCGCGAAGGACTCCGCCCCGCTGTCCAGTGTCAGGCCGCCCACCACATGGCTGCCCACGCAGCCGCCCCAGGCGTCGCCGGCCTCCAGGACCGTGACGTCCCGGCCGGCCTTGGCAAGCTCCAGCGCCGCGAGAAGGCCGGAGATGCCTCCGCCCACCACCACGGCCGCTTGTGCGGACGGTTCCGGCGTGGCTGCGCTCACCGTATTACTCCGGGGAAATCGAGTGAATAAGCTCGACGACGCGCGTCAGCACGGCGGGGTCGGTTTCCGGCGGCACGCCGTGGCCCAGGTTCAGGACGTGGCCGGGCGCAGAGGACCCTGCCCTGATGACCTCCCGGACGTGGGCTTCGAGGACCGCCCAGGGGGCGGACAGCAGCGCGGGATCGATGTTGCCCTGCAGCGGGACGGTGCCGCCCAGCCGGCGGTTGGCCTCGTCGAGGGGAAGCCGGTAGTCAACACCAACCACGTCGACGCCGACGTCGCGCATTGCCACCAGGAGCTCTGACGTGCCGGTACCGAAGTGGATCAGCGGCGCACCCAGGTGCCGGACGTGGTCCAGGGCGCGGGCGGAGGCGGGGGCCACGAAGCGTTCGTAGTCGGCCAGCCCCAGTGAGCCTGCCCAGGAATCGAACAGCTGGCCGGCGGAGGCACCGGCTTCCAGCTGGGCGCGCAGGAACATGCCCGAGGCGTCTGCAGCCCAGTTGGCCAGGGCGTTCCAGGTTTCGGGATCGGCGTGCATCATGGTCCGCGGGCCGAGGTGGTCGCGGGAGGGCTTGCCTTCCACCATGTACGCAGCCAGGGTGAACGGCGCTCCGGCGAACCCGATCAGGGGCGTCTTGCCAAGCTGGGCCACGGTGAGCCGGACGGCTTCGCGGATGGGCTCCAGCGCTTCCCAGGTCAGCTGCGGCAGCGCGGCGACATCCCCGGCGGTGCGGATGGGCTTGTCCAGGACCGGGCCCACGCCCGGAACGATGTCAACGCCCACACCGGCGAGCTTCAGCGGAATGACGATGTCCGAGAAGAAGATGGCGGCGTCAACGTCATGCCGGCGGACGGGCTGCAGCGTGATCTCCGAGGCAAGCTCGGGACGCAGGCACGAGTCAAGCATGGCAACGCCTTCGCGCACCTTCAGGTACTCCGGCAGGGAACGGCCGGCCTGGCGCATGAACCAGACGGGGCGGCGGGACGGCTTGCCGCCGCGGTAGGCCGTGATGAGCGGCGAATCAGCCGTGCGGCCGTCCATCAGCGGGTGCCCTGCATCCAGGGTGCCAGCGGAGAACGGGGCGGCGGATACCGTGCCGTCAGAGGTTGCAGCGCTTGAAGTCATGACTCCGATTGTCCCTAAATTCGCCTGCAAAAGATAACGACAGCCTGTCACCCGGAGCCCGTCACGGCCGCCCGTGGCGGGAATCACAGGACGCCGTGGTCTTTCCCACGGCGCATAGTTGTTCTACACCGCGACGAAAAAGCTATGATTGTGATGCTGTGGTTCTTTTCTCATTGGTGGCTACACACGCCGACATCGACCTCGAGACCGTTGCTCAACTGAGCACCGGCGCTTCCGAGCTGGCTACATCCGCACTCTCCGGGTCACCGGCAGTGACGGGTGCGGTGGTGCTTGCCACCTGCAACCGCTTCGAAATTTACGGTGAAGCGTCCCATGCGGACGACGTAGAAGCGGCACGGGCCGCCCTCGTCGCCCAGATCAGCGAACGCAGCGGGCTCAACGAACAGCTCGTCTCCCGGTCCTTCAATACCCGCACCGGCGGCGAAGTCAGCCAGCACCTCTTCGCCGTGAGCTCGGGCCTGGATTCGGCCGTGGTGGGCGAACGCGAAATCGCCGGCCAGGTGCGACGCGCCCTCATCACCGCCCAGCACGAAGGTACTGCCAGCTCCGGCCTCATCCGGCTGTTCCAGGCCGCGTCCAAGACTGCGAAGGATGTCGGGGCTCAGACAGCCCTCGGCTCACGCGGACTGTCGATTGTCTCGGTGGCCCTGGACCTCGCCACGGACCTTTCCGAAAACGCTGACTGGTCAACCAAGAAGGCCGTGGTCTTCGGCACCGGCGCCTACGCCGGTGCCACCATGTCACTGCTCCGCGAACGCGGCTGCAAGGACATCTCCGTCTTCTCCTCCTCCGGACGCGCCGAAGGCTTCGTGGCCACCCGCGGCGGCAAGGCCCTCGACGCCGATTCGCTCCCCGCCGCCGTGGCCGCAGCGGATGTCATGATCGGGTGCAGCGGCTCCGATACCCGCGTCGAAGCGGACGAGCTGGCCCGGGTGCGGGCGGACTCACCGCAAACGCTGATTGCCATCGACCTGGCGCTCACCCACGATTTCGATCCGACTGTCGGCGAGCTCGACGGCGTCGAGCTGCTCACCCTCGAATCCGTGCGGCTCGCCGCTCCCCAGGAGCAGGCGGAATCACTGGCCCAGGCCAGCGGCATCGTCTCCGGCGCCGCCACAGCCTTCGAGCAGGAGCGCGAAGCGCGGTCCGTGGACTCGGCCATCGTTGCGCTGCGCCGCCACACCATGAACGTCCTGGACGCGGAAATGGAGAAGGTCCGGGCGCGCCACGGCTGCACGGCCGCCGCCGAGGAAGTCGAGTTCGCACTGCGCAGGATGGTCAAGCAGCTCCTGCATGTCCCGACGGTCCGGGCCCGTGAACTGGCCTCCAACGGCCAGCAGGAACACTACATTGCCGCGCTGGAAGCGCTGTACGGCATTACCGTTGAGCAGCCCGCCGCCGCGCCAGTGGCAGAATGCCCGGTGGATCACGGCCAGGCAGGTCCGGCGTCCGCCGATGCCCGGCGGGAAACCGCCTAGTTCAGGAAATGGCTCCTACATATAACCCAAAACAATAAAGCCATCTGGCCGAGGTTGTCGCTGGCCGTGCGTCAGGTTTCGATCGTGGTTTCCGTTTTCCGGCGCGCCCTTTCGATGGCCCGATAGACGGTGGAGCGGCCAACGGAAAACAGCTCAGCGAGTTCGTACATGGTGTGCTCGCCGGCGCTATGCAGTTGAACCAGATGTGCTTCCTGCCGGGGTGAAAGTTTGGGCTTTTTCCCCCGGAGCCGGCCCTTTGCCTTGGCGATCTTCATGCCTTCACGGGTCCGGGCCCGGATGAGATCGCCCTCAAATTCAGCGACCATCGCCAGGACGTTGAACAGCAACTTGCCCATCGGGTCCGCAGGATCGTGCACCGAGCCGTCGATACTGAGTTTCACTCCACGTGTGGCGAGCTCGTCGGCAATCTGATGAGCGTCTCGCACGGATCGGGCAAGGCGGTCCAGTTTCACCACAACGAAGGTATCGCCGGCGCGGCAGGCTGCCAGCGCTTCTCGGAGGCCAGGGCGGTTCATATTGCTGCCGGTGAGGCCATGGTCGACATAGATGCGGTCAGGTTCAACGCCCATGGCGGCCAGGGCGTCTTGTTGAGCGGTGAGGTCTTGGTCGTCGGTAGAGACTCTCGCGTAACCGACCAGAAGTTCAGCCATGTGTAGCAGTGTGTCACATATGACCCCATCACAGGACAGGTCACCGGACTGGTCATACGGAACACCTCAAAAGCTGGCGCGACAACGCAGCTTGTGAAGTCCTGACTTCCCCGGCGTAGGACCCTCTAATGGGACGATTTGGAAGCTCTAAACGGGACAGCCCTTACGGCCCGGCGCCAGGCGGAGGGCAGGTGATCAAGATGGGACACGTCGTACGAGGGATTTGGTGATTCCTGTTGTGACCGAGGCTCCGCTGCAATTACCCTGAGCCATGCCCGACAATTCACGAGTCTCAAAAGCGGTCAAATGGTCGGTATTGATCGCGGTGGGAATTCTGCTGACCGTGGGCGTAGGTTTGCTCATCAACTGGCAGCTCGCGCCATTCGTGTTTCTGCTCTACTTCGTGGGCGGCTGGGCCGCGGACCGGGCACAGAGGAAGAAAAAGGATACTGACGCCGACCGCGCGGATTGGCCGAACAAGCGGAGGGGCAGTGGCAGCGACACTGGAGGAAAAGCCAACGGATCCTCGGAAACACCGCCGCTGTAAACTTCGTCTAACGTGCGCCCGCACAGGCCTGCGATTGCCCGCCACACCCAGTCAAAAGCGTTTCTTTATTCCTTTTGGACCGTGCTGAATGCGATGACGGGGTCGTCAGACGCACTTAGTCCCATTTGGCGAGCAGCGGAACAGGGGCCAGACAGCCAATCGCTGCGGTTCCTCTGCGTCATAGTGCCCGCCCCCTCCGGTCCCAATCAGCTCTCTTTGCCTCTTCCTCCTCCCAGAAATGGCCGTCATGATGACGAACGTACAAAAGGAACCCAAGGAACGCCACCCCCAGGATCAATGCTGCGAGCGATAGGTAATCCCCCAGATCCCAAACAGTTCCCACGACCAGATTCCCGACTACCATCACCAACTGCAGCGCGGTCCAGAGCGACCACAGGACAAACTGAACGCGAAAGCCGCCGCGGGTCATCCTGGGTTGCAACCTCTTGGGACCCTTAGCCTCGCTCATGTGCTGAGGCTACAAGCCGCGCCAATATTTGGGAACGGGTAAGGCTCACCCTGCCCATTCATTGTCGATGTCACTCACTTCATCTGCTTCGATTTTGACCCTCACCCGTTCAGGAGCCCTCTTCCGTCCGGTCAGGGTTCCCCAAGGAAACTCCCCTCCGGCTGACGCAGACAGCTTCCAAAATCTTTTTGTCGTTAGCGTTCTTCCTCGGCTTGGTAGAGGTTTTCGATGAGCGCATCGGCGCGCGCGGTGCCGATCTTGGGATACATCGCCCGTAGCTCCTTGACTGCCGCCTCGTGTCCCTGGTTGACGTGGATCGCGCGCAGCCAGATTATCTGCATGCCGGACAGGCGGGGTCCTGTCTTGGAAAATTGATGCTGTTCTACGATGCGCCAGATGCTCACCGCGGCCTGGGCAAATGCCAGCACGACAACCACGGGTGTCCAGGCATCCACCCGCAGTGGAAAAGTAAAGTACATGGACGTAAGGAGAATCGAGAGCAGCAGGGTGCCCCAGCCGAAATTCTGCGATCTGATCCAGTCCAGGAAGCCTACCGAACGCAGTGGCGGAATCTCAGAGAGCAGCGCCTTCTCTGCCGGCACTACTGCAATAGCCATCGAACATAGAAGTAGGCCAAGTACCCAGAAAGCGGGCCTGGCAGGATCTCGAATTTCGGGCAGGGCTGCGATGGCGGATCCGAAGACGGCCGCAGGCAGAATCCCGAGAATGGCATCCGCCGCCTGCGGCCGCATCAGGGTGGTGGGTGTGGATCGGCGGTCCCATAACAGAATGACGCCGCCCTGGATAAGGGCCACTCCAGCGAATATGGCGGTGAGCGCGGCCACTCTGCCGGTTTCGTGCCCGCTCGAAAGCAATGCGGCTTGCCACAGGCCCAGGCCCGCGGCACCTACCAGGACTCCACCGGCTATTACGGACACCTGCTTCGCGTTACGGATTACCCGCATGAACGCCGTTCCTTCCGTCTAGCGGCAGTACCCCTCTTACTGCTTAGCTGCATCCTAGACCCCGAAATAGGTGGAGTGATCTGTGGCAGATGACATGCATGGCTACACGGCAGTTTGGCCTAGTGTTCCTCTTCTGCACGGACTGTCCCGTAGAGGGTTCCACTTACTGGACGAAAAGATCGCTTGGAGTACAACGGGCAAACATCATTTCCCGTATCCGAAGGATGCAGTCTTCATTAGGATGAGGCATGAGCAAGACGACGAAGCGTGCCCTATGGGTGGTGTGGTTCCTGGCTATGTGTTGGGTGACCTACGTGGTGTTGGGATGGCCTGGCGTTCTGTTCCTCGTTGCGGGTGGAGCAATTGCAGGCGTCTCCACAATCTTCATCAATCGGAAGGTGAAGCGAGACGAGCAAATTGCACAATTCCGAAGTCAGCCTCATGCCCCGGGTGAAGGCCCTTTTGAACAGTAGGCGCCGCTCCCTTGTGGGAAACCCGCGCCGATAGGGGTTCGTCTTTTGAGTCACCGCTAGAGCTGCCTACCTCGACGGTCCCAGTCCGCCCGCCTAGCTTCTTCCTCGTCCCAGAAATGACCGTCGTGGTAGCGCACATACATCAAATATGCGAGAAAGCCGACGCAAGCAACCAAGATTGCCACCATGATGTAGTGGAACCCATCCCATGGTTCATTCGACCGGTACACAAGTTGCCAGACCGGGTTAATGGTCACCAAGGCCCACGTCACTAATTGAAGGCGGAATCCGCCCCGCGTCATGCGCGGCTCGATGCGCTTCCGACCCTCCGACATATCCGGAGCCTACAACCGCAGTCATTGCCTGTCACCACACGCGCACTTACTCAACCGGGCGGTTGGGCGGCGTTTGACCACGTGGCGCGCCGCAGCGCCCATTTTTGGCCCGGTAGGGGTTCCGTGGTTCGGGTCAATCGGTGGCTTCAGGCTCTCGCGGTGCGATGACGGCATCAAGGATCTTCTGCAGGGAAGCCGGAGTGGCTGCTACCTCGACATCCGCCTTTTCGGTGGTGAGCGTGATCGATCGAAAGCCCGGTTCACCTATGTATTTCGAATCTTCGCGGCCAAGCTGTCGGAGTTCCTGGGTCGCGGCCAAGACTGTGAACGTAGTGGCTCGTCCGGATGGCTCCAGGGTGTCGTAAACAGCGGGCTGAAACTCTATTTTCCCAGGGGCAAGGGTCGCGATCCCCCGATTCCAGATTCCGCTAAGCGAACCGGGAAGTGAGCGCGGATACCGTATATAGGCCAAAACTTGTCCATGCGCCTCAAGCTCGGATGCCGTTCTACGCAACCGCCGTGACGTGAAATACCAGGACAACCCAAGGACGACCACCCAGAAAAGTGAACTGAAGAAGGCATCTCCCAGAGATCGTCCAAAACTCGATAACGCCGCAATCCCGACTGCCCATACGACCAGAAGTACCCATGCTTGGAACGCATTGGGGTGCTCGCTGATCCAGCGTCTCATGCAGGCAATAGTAGACCCAGCTCCTCAGGCATCCGGGCGCAAAATCAGCTGCAGTAACGGCCACACACATGAGGGCTAAGAAGCAAAACCGCCATTTCAAGCTGCGATCTAATCGCCAATCCGAGCTAACGGTCACACTGAAGGTAAGCAACTATCCTGATCTTGTGATGGGCCGCGGCGATCAACGGATTTTGGTCCAAATTGGGCGTATGCCAAAGGCGGGACGCCGGTCGCCGCGAACGCCCTGACTGGACGATCTTCAATGGAGGGTGCCATGTGGCAGCAGTTGGGGATGCTATTCATGGCGCTTTCCGATCTTGCGTTCATAGCTGCCCTCATCTATATGGCGAAACACCCGCAACCGAAGGGAGAAGGATATGGCAGGGAACACAAATTCCTGTGGACTTCACTCTTTGTGTGTTTTTGTTGCCTGATCGCCGCAGGCGTTGCAATGTTCGTCCTCGCCTGAGGGACGACCCCATACAGCCATACACAAATGGCAGGGTCCAAGGGCAGGCCGACGGACTGAAGCATCCCAAGACACGTGAATATGTCCTACAACGGGTTCCCCAAACAGACGGGGTTGCGGATTTCGCTAAAGATTTTTCGCATGTGTGTAACCTTTTGGGCCGTCGCGGACAATACAGGGCATGGGGAACGTTGAATCCGATGATGAGGGGCTGTGGTCTCGCAGCCTCAAGGGCGAGAGTGAAGCCTTCAGGGTGTTGTATGCCCGACACCGGGATAGGGTCTTCCGCCACGCGTACAGGCTCTCCGGTGACCGGCACGATGCCGAAGACATCATGGCCACCGCGTTTCTTGAACTCTGGAGGTGCCGGGCCAAGGTGCGGATCGTCGAAGGATCCGTTCTGCCCTGGCTGCTCGTCACGACAACGAATGCCGCACGCAACAGCGGCCGTGCAGCGCTCCGCTATCGCCGGCTCCTGGCTTCCCTTCCGCGAGCGGACGAAACCGAGCGCGCTGGTCAAGACTTTTATCGCACCGCCCAAGACGTTCTCGACCAGGATCTGGCCCGGGCTCTTGGAACATTGAACGCCGGGGACGTGCACCTGGTGAGCTTGATCGTCTTTGAGGAATACACCATCGCTGCCGCGGCTGCTGTTCTTAATCTGACCCCGGGTGCGGCCAAAACACGAATGCACCGGGCCCGTCAGCGCATGCGGAACGCGCTTCAGAGGTCACAACCGTCACCTGTCTCCACCACCCCGGTTTTGGAAGGAGAACGGTCATGAACCAGCTTCGCGTCGATGACCGGTTCAGCAACGCACTCGAAGCAGAACTTGTCTCACGGGTACAGAAGTCGTCTCCGGCCCGGACTCGCAGGCGTATTCGGTTGTGGCTGGGCGCCGGCGCCCTGGCCGGCGCGGGGCTGCTCGGCGGCATCGGCGCTGCGGCGGCCGGTTTTTTCGTGCTTCCGGGGACCGAACAAGTGACACCTTTGGCGTCCCCGGTGACAGAGACGTACACAGGTACAGCGACGGTCGAACTGGGCGAACCGCCTGAAGGAACCACCGGCATCGACTTGAAACTGATCGCCCTCACTCCTGGGTGGTTTGGGTTCCCTGGCGGCGCCAGTGCAAGTTTCACCGAGGTCGACGCTACTGCTCGTTTGAACGAGTGGCGTTACACGATCCCTCTCACCCCGGGCCAGCACAGCGTGACGATCACGACCGACCCCGAAAGCCGCTGGCAGCTCACCGCTAAGTACGTGAAGCAGGTCAGAACCGCCCTGGGCGTCAACGCCAAGGGCGAGACGTATGGCGTCGAAAGCCCCGAAAACGGGACCCCTGATCTGATCGCGGTCATGGCGACCAACGGTGCGTCCGGTTATGTCTACGCCAAAGATCTGTTCGGCGGCCCCATGCCCACCAGCCCGGAAGACGCCGTGAAGAACTTCAGCACACCCCGCCCACCGCGCGAGATCGCCGTGTACCTCAGCGACGGCCAAACTAAAGTCGGTATCTTCGAAGCATCAGGCTCGGGCGGCGGAATTCCCGCCTACCCCTCACAGTTCCCCGTCCTTCCAACCGCTGACGCCCCGACGAGCGGACCCTAGCGAAGCCTCTTCTGCCGCGCGGCGTTGCAGGGTCGCCCCAGGGCCCTGCCCGCTGCGGTTGCCTTCCAATGGAATATGCCGGAAGACCAGATTCCGTCCGTTCAGGGTTCCTCAACGGGAGCTGAACCACCGCTCTCAGCCGCTACTTTTCTGCCATTTCCGCTAGCGCTCACACCAAGCTCCAAGTGGCAGGAACTAGTAGTAGCAACCGAGTTCGCTCAGCTGGCCGGCGGGACAATACGTTCGGGATGTTTGGGGTCCTTGCCGCGCTCCCGCCAGTACTCATCTCGTTGCCACAACGAAAACCGAGTCACCTTCACGCCCATCACAACGACCGCAGCACCCATGAGGACAAGCTTTGCCCAAAGCCACGGTTCAGTGTCAATTGGCAAGAAATTCAGGATGATCATGACCAACAAGCAGGTCCACATCCAGTAAATGACGTGACGGAATCTGCGCTTCACCTCAGGACTTGCCCCACCAGGAGGCCAACCGGCCATTTTGGATGATTGAGACGGCATGAATGAACTGAACCACGAACTATGAGAATCCGGTAGGTCGCGGCCCTCCGTTGCACGATTCATGGACTAGACCTCGAAAACCGCCCCGATAAAGGTTCGGGTTTGGAACATTAAAACGGCGCGTTGCCTGGGGCTGCCTGCTCCGCTGTGTGAGTCAGGAACCGGCCCGCCCGCCGGAAGTCACGGACGAGAAACCCTACCCCGGCCACTATTCCTCCCACACCAATTGCCATCAGCCAAGCGAACAGACTGTCACCGCGGAGAGCTAAGTTCATGACTTGGGGAATAAGGACGAGCGGATACAACGGCGCCAGAAGCAGCAGTTGCGTGGCGAGGCCCTTTCGTAATTGCACCGCGGCGGCCCGGGTGACCGAAAGATGTTCCGGATCGATGGGTGCCTTCCCTGCGATCTGACGACGGACCTGCTTTTTTTCCTCGTTTTCAAGGGAAAGAAGCACATCGATCCTCCCCAACTTTGCTGCAGGTACCACTTTCTTCGCGTTGTAGACCAAGCCCCCAATCAGGGCGCCTAGAAATCCAAGGAGAAACCCGAAGGTTAGGAAGGTCGTCCACCTCTCCGGTGTGCCCGGGAAAGCCAGGGTTGCGCCGATGGTCCCGGCCGCGACCAGGATGAAGAATCCGGCAGGAAAATAGCGTGTGTAGTAGGTTTTCACGGCCTCGCCCAGGCCGTTGTCCTCGACGCCCTGGGCTCTTCTCGTCGCGTCTGCCCAGCGGTCATTGGCCTCCGCCATGAGATCGTCAATACCGCTCATCGTCTTCTTCTTCCCCGAAGCACAAAACGCTGACAAGGCGCCATTGAAAACCTGCTCATGCGTCCTGTGCAGATCCTAGCGCCCGGAGGACTAAGCGAAACGTCTCCAGCGACTAGATTCGCGACAGGGTTTAACAAACCAAGGTTGCTGCCGGCCTCATCGGCGCCCGCCAAGCGCCCTGGTCCGGCTTATGCCCGGTGAAGGATCCCCAAACTGGACGGAAATGCCCCAAGAACTGCCGGTCGTGCAAGAATCGCGGCATGGATGAGGATGAGCGGCAGACGAGGGATGAATTGATGATCCTCGAGGCCCTGGAGCAGGCGATGGATCGGCGCGACGAGGTCTTCCAAGTGATTGACGATTCAGAGGACGTGGATGAAGCAATCCGTCGCGTGGGTCAACTGTTGGGCGTGGGAGCACTGGGCAGCCGGTTCGTCCTCGACATGCAGGTCAGAAGATTCACCCGAGACCAGCGTCAGAACATTGTTTCCCGTGCAGAAGAACTTAGATCAAGGTTGCCCGATGGGCGCTGAACTGGTCGCGTACGGTCCACTTACGGTTGATCGTCCTGGCCTCGCACCCCAGCTTTCAGCGCCATGAAGTGCATTATGAACTCCGTGGCGGCGATTAGTCCGCGTCCGGCACGACGCACGCTCGACACGACTACCCGCGCAGCACCCTACGCGCCACTGCCAAGTCCCTCTCACTGTTGGGCCACGGACCATGGCGCAGCCCTGGCCACTCAGGCGGGACAACACTGAGTACAGCGAATCTGTCCCGCTCAACGTTCGGGCAGTCCCAAATCCTGCCACCTGAGCCAGTCCAGCTCCAGGACGTTGACACAGCCTGACCAGCAGAGTTCGATGATGCCATGGCGACGATGGGACAGAAGCGATTTCGGACCACTGCTGGATACGTCGTGATTCTTTTGGCCCTTTCTTCTTTGGTCGTTGCCTTTCTTGCAGTCCCGTCAGGCAAGAATGACACCATCAAATGGATCGGCGTGGTGATGGTTTTCATTGGCGCCATGGGTGGGGTCGTGTGGCTTCTGAAGGGCCAAAGCAGGGTCCCAGCTCGTGTTCGCCCCGGCACGTTGGCTCGTCGTGGTTATGGGCGTCTGCTCGATTTTCTTTTCCGTGACTTTTGTTATCACTCTTGCGGACGGCCCGGACGGCTTTCTTTCCGTGGCCTATTGGCCGGCTCTTATAGGCGGTTGGTTCGCTTCGATGTTCCGCCCGGAATCTCTGGTCGAGAAGCAACTCGCCAATGAATCACACGGGCCGGCTGGGGGGTTAGGACATGCCAGAGAAGCGCGTCCGCTGGTACTTGATTCTGTTGATCGTGGGCGGAGGAAGCGCGATATTGAGGCCGCCGCTCCTTGCCTGGCCGTATTTAGCTTGACTCAGCTGGCCTAGACCTGGGAACCCGTCCCGGTACGGGTTCCCGAACGGACCAAATAGAACTGCCACTTCAAGCCGGGACGAACAGAGCGGTTCGGGACATACCATCATGGGATCCGGCCGCGCTGTTCACGCCGTTAGAACTCCTAGATCGGAGATGTGAGATGAGGAAAGTTGGGAAAGTCCTTCTCGTGATCCTGGCAGTTCTGGGTCTTTACGCGGTCGTGACCTGGATAGCCGGGCCCGAAGCCGGCACAACTGCCATGATCATGATTTCGATCGGCTTGGGTGCTTATTTTGCCGTTGGATGGGGCGGCGACTACGCCACAAAAGTTGAAGGATATCGCCAGGAGCTGATCGGTAAGAAAGGCCAAGACAGCCAACCTAACGCCGTTCCTCAGGAGTCGGACGATGAGGACGATGATCCGTCTCAACGCGGAGCGACATAGACCGTCCTGTAAACGTTCCCCCATCGGGCCGAAGCTGTTGATCGCCCTCCGTTTCAAGGTGCTGTGTCCGTTTTCAGGGCCAGTCCCAGTGCA
Source organism: Arthrobacter sp. ISL-69 (assembly GCF_018613775.1). Classification (NCBI taxonomy): domain Bacteria; kingdom Bacillati; phylum Actinomycetota; class Actinomycetes; order Micrococcales; family Micrococcaceae; genus Arthrobacter; species Arthrobacter sp. ISL-69. The sequence goes on along the minus strand of NZ_JAGGPO010000006.1, from coordinate 3,975 downwards.
CCGCACACTTTTTCGTCTCCGGGGATGACGGCGGCTCTACCGTCCTGAAGCACGCATACGGTCAGTGGGTCGGGAACGGGATAGGAAAAGCTGCGGTCGTACAGGCTCGGATGTGCGTTGCCGTCAGGGTCATCGGGGTCCAGTCCGTGCTGGGCCCACACATCCCGGCAGGCGGCCAACGCATCCTCGATAGGGATTGGGTTGCGTTGTGTCGATGGCTCGCCGACCCGTGTTCCTTCCCCCAGTACAACTGTGGTGCCGGGGAACCGGCTGCCGTGGAGTTCGGCTCGTGCAAAGCAATCAATTGAGCTTTTGTCCGTGACAGGCAGTTGCATGACGACGGCACCTCCGGTTGCCACAAGGGCGACGGCGATGCCTGCCAGCAAAATCCTCTTGCCTTTGGTGTCCTGGAAGTGCCGGTTTTCCGGGGTCCCGTCCTGCACGACCTTAGTCAGCAGCGCCTCAATGGCTGCGCTGCGTTCCCCGTTGAAGCGGGGTGAACGCGAATTGTCACTCATTGTGTTTCCTCCTCAGACGTGAGTCGGGGCCGTGCCGACAGGAACCCTGTTGGTGGTCTCATGAGCTGTGAGAGCTTCCCTTTGGCTCTTGATGGGCGGGACTTCACCGTGCCAGATGGAATGCCAAGCAGCTCACACACCTCAGCTGTGCTCATGTCCTCGAAAACGCAGAGCGCAATAATTTCCTGGTCCTGTCGACCCAGTGAACGGTAGGCCCGGTGCAGGAGCTGGGACCGTCGGTCCTCGTCGACCGTGTCAGCTACGAAGTCGCTGTGATCCGGCACCGCCTGGCTTTCTGGAAGTTTCCGGAGAAGGCGTTCATACCGCAGTGTGGACCTGAGCTTGTTCCTTGCCACGTTCGTGGCAGTTACCAGCAGCCAACCGACCATTGAGTCGTTGACCAGGCGAATCTTGGACCTGCAACGCCAGGCCTCAAGGAACGCCATCGCTGTTACGTCTTCGGCCTCGAATTGTGTCCTTACTAGCCGGAGGCTGTGAATGAAGACCCGATCGCGATGGCGCCTATAGAGGGATGCAAAAGCCGAGCCGTCACCATCCACGACGCGCAGCCAAAGCTCGCTATCTGTGGATACCTTCCCTGTGTCCCCCATACCTTTAAGTGTCCGGCAACCCCATCCTGGTTCCATCACTAAAATCACAGACGGCAAAAAGAGCAGGGTCCAGTTACCGGAGCTGAATCCGTCCCGCTCAGGGTTCCCGCAAACGGGACAAGTTATTGGTCAAGCAAACTCTTAGTAGTCCCCCGGAAATAGTGCCTCCGTCGCCAGCTCAGCGGCCGGTGCGCATCCGATCACGTGCGCAACTCACAACGGCGGACAAGTCGAGCCCGTAGGTCGGCCCTTCGCCGGAACCGTACTCCTCGAGTCGGGCCGCACCGCGCTTGAAGAGCCGGAGCGCGCCAACGCTGTTGCCCCGGGCGGCGTGGGTGAGCCCGACGCAGATCTGGGCGAGTCCTTGCCAAAGGTTGCGTTCTTCGGTCGGCCCGGCTTTCCAGCGGGCCTCGAGTACCTCATGGGCGGCGAAGGGCCGGCCAGCTTCCACCAGACTCCGGGCCGAGACCAACGTCTGCGCCGGCGGCAGCGGCTCCTCCGAGACCGGCTCGACGCCAGCGCTTCCGTACGGCAGCGGCCGCCCAAGAGCGTCACGTGGCCGGGCCTGACGCGGGCGACTTGAAGCATCCCGATCCCTGTCACGGGTCATTGCGGTTTCCGCCCTGAGCATCCGTGGACCTTACCAACCTTCATACGCCCAATGCTAAGGCCCGGCCCTTCGAACATTCGTTCCGCCGCAAAGGATGTCGTCGGGGCGGCGGTCGCGAGAGAAGAAACGATCACCGCTGGTCGCGTCGCAGGGGGTGATCCTTCGGAACCTCAACGAGCACGATGCGCACTCCGTCGGGGTCCGCGATCCACATCTCCACCAGCCCCCACGGCTCCTGCTGCGGCTTGCGGATCACCGGTACCCCGGCCCCCAGCAGCCGATCGTGCTCGAGCTGCACGTCGCGGACCTGAATCCAGATCGCCAGGGCACTCCCGTGCGGATCAGTCGATCGTCCACTGACCTCAAGAAAACCGTTTCCCAGGAAAAAGACCAGACCCGGCGCGTCACGACTCCCGAACTCTCGGTAGATCGCCAAGCCCAACGTGTCCCGATAAAACCGGTGGCTCCGCTCGGGTTCGGACGGATGAAGCAGGATGCGGCTCCCAAGGACTTCCATGTTCTCCATCCTGCCCTCGAGCCATGCACTTCGCTCGCCGCGTGCTTGTGAATTCCTGGTGTTGCGTTCAAGGATCGGCGGATTCAGGCGGTCATTGCAACAGGAGGTTTTCGATCAGTTCGATCGGTTTCCTGAACTCTAGTCCTTTGCGCGGTCGGTCGTTGAGTTCCTGGGCAACCCAGTCGAGGTCTGCGGCGCTGTGGATGCTCAGGTCCGTGCCCTTGGGGAAATACTGGCGCAGTAGTGGAGTGGTCCCCGAAAGTTGGACACCGAATCTAGGTATCCTTCTTCAGGGAGTAATCAGATGTACTCAGGAAGCACGTTGAGTCACTCCGACGCCGTGTCGGCTGTCGAATTGTTCGAGCAGGGCTTCACTGCGAAGTCCGTGGCCATTTCGCTTGACCTTGCCCGGTCTCCGGTCCAAATGTTGTATCAGCGATGGCAGCTACGGGGGGCGGGTGCGCTGGTGACGAGAGACCGCAGGCAGTACGACTTCGAGACCAAGCTCGAGATCGTGGTGCGCCATATCAAGGGTGAGTCCGGAAGAGCTCTTTCCGAGGAGTATGGCCTTCCGTCGCCCAGCACCGTTGCCAACTGGACGAGCATCTATCGGCGCGATGGGGAAGTCGGGCTACGTCCGAAGCGGCGCGGCAGGCCGCCAACCGATCGCGGGGATTCCCCTCCGGAAAGCGAGATCGAGACGCTGCGCACGGAGAACGAACGGCTTCGCGCTGAGGTCGCGTACTTGGGAAAATTGCGGGCCTTGAGGTCACGGGAACGACGCTGAAAGTTCGTGCTGTCGAAGATCTCAAGGCGCACTACCCGCTACCCCTCTTGCTGCAGATCGCGGACCTTCCCAGGTCGACGTTCTACGACCACCGGCGCCGGCTCAGTCGCGGGGACACCCAGACCGATATCAAAGAGGCCATTCGGGGTGCATTCGAGGCGGCTAACAGCGCATACGGGCACCGGCGTATCCTCTCCGTCCTGCTCCGACAAGGGTGGAGGGTGTCCAAGAAGACCGTGCTCAAACTGATGCGCGAGCTCGGATTGCAGTGCCCGGTGCGCCGTCGCAAACGGTACAACTCCTTCCGAGGTGAGGTCGGCGAGGCGGCCGACAACTTGTTGAACCGCCAGTTCGCGACAGGATTTAGGCACACCAAGTGGGCCACGGACGTGACCGAGTTCAACATCGGCAGTTCCAAGGTCTACGTTTCGCCCATCCTCGATCTCCATGACAACCGGATCATCTCTGCGACGGCAGGTCCCTCTCCGAGCGTGAAGATGGTCACCGACGGCCTTCGCATTGCAATCGAGGCTCTCAACGTTGGTGAGAAACCTCTTGTTCACTCCGACCAGGGATTTCAGTACCGTCACGCCCTCTGGCGGGACACGTTGCGTGAGGCGGGGCTCACCCAGTCGATGTCCCGCAAAGGCACGTGTCTCGACAACGCCGTCATGGAGGGGTTCTTCAGCCATCTCAAGGAGGAATGGTTCCGCATCCAGAGACCCGGGACTCTCGAGGAATTTCATGCGGGGCTGACTGACTACCTGCGATGGTGGAACACCACCCGCATTCAGCAGCGGCTCGGTAACCTCAGCCCCGACGAGTACCGCGCCCAAACATCCGCCATCGCGTAAGGTTCGATTAAGGTGTCCAACTTTCGGGGACCACTCCAGCAGGCCATTGGTGTTTCGTTAATGCCGCGCTGCCAGGGC
>NZ_JAGGPO010000062.1:0-7198 GCF_018613775.1 Arthrobacter sp. ISL-69 | reverse complement strand
TGCGCTGCATCAACGGCCTGGAAAACGTCGACTCAGGGGTTTTGAAAGTCAACGGGGAGAACTTCGGCTACTACGAAACCGACACCGCCTACCACGCCCTGCCGCCCAAGAAGCTCGCCGAGCAGCGCACCAGGGTCGGCATGGTCTTCCAGCAGTTCAACCTCTTCCCGAACATGACAGCGAACGAAAACATCATGTCCGGACCCGTCCTGGTCAAGGGCCAGGACAAGAAACAAGCCATGAAGCGGGCGCACGAACTGCTCGCCAGCGTCGGCCTGGCCGGATTCGGCGACTACTACCCCGCCCAGCTCTCCGGCGGCCAGCAGCAGCGCGTCGCGATCGCCCGGTCCCTGGCCATGGACCCTGAAATTATGCTCTTCGACGAACCCACCTCCGCCCTGGATCCCGAAAAAGTCGGTGAAGTCCTCGCGGTCATGCAGGACCTGGCCAAGAAGGGCATGACCATGGTGGTGGTCACCCACGAAATGGGCTTCGCCCGCGAAGTAGCCGACTCCCTGATCTTCATGGACGACGGCTACATCGTCGAACGCGGCGATGCCAGGGAGGTCCTTCGCAACCCCAAAGAACCCCGCACCCAGGCATTCCTGGACAAGGTGATCTAAATGACAGATGGCAAGCTGGCCGTTATCGGCCTGGGCAGCATCGGAAGCATGGCATTGTGGCAGGCCTCCCATTTGACGGATTCAGTGGTCGGATTCGAGGCACAGTCCCCGGCCCATGCCCGCAGCGCCGTTGGCGGCGACACACGCCTGTTCCGGATGCTGTATCGCGGCACGCCCAAGTACTACCCGATCCTGGACCGTTCCCGCAGCCTCTGGGCGGAACTCGAGGCGGAATCCGGCCAGGACATCCTGACCCGCTGCGGGGGCCTGTTCATTGGAACCGTTGGCGGGCCCTATATTCCCAGCCTGCTGGAAACCACCCGGCTCAACGGTGCTGACCACGAAATCCTGAGCCGCGAAGCCATGGCCGAACGGTATCCGCAGCACAACCTCCGCCCCGACGACATCGCCGTCTACGACCCCCACGCCGGGGCCCTGCGCACCGACCGCGCAGTCACCGCGGCCGTCGCCGCCGCCCAGGCCAACGGGGCAACAGTTCACACGAATACGCCGATTGACGACATCCAGGAAACGGACGACGGCGTGGTGGTCACCTCGGGCGACAGGTCCTGGACCTTCGAGAACGTCATCGTCGCCTCCGGCGGCTGGTCCCAAATGCTGATGCCCGACCACCTGAAGGCCGCAACCCAGACCAAACGGATCTTCCTGTCCTGGTTCGTAGCGAGGGACGCCGCGGAATTCTCCCCGGAGCGGTTCCCCGTCTTCATCCGGATTTCCGGTGACCGCTCCATGTACGGGGCCCCCAGTGTCGACGGCGTAACGGTCAAGGCAACCCTCGATGGCCGCGGAGCCCCCACACCGAAGGCCGATTCAGTCCCCCGGGACCTCACGCCCGCGGAAATCGCGGAAACGACGGAGACTGTCGCTGAGTTCTTCCCCGGCCTGTTCCCCAACATCGTCCGCTCGGATGCGTTCCCGGACCTCTACACAAGAGACGGGCATGCACTGCTCGGTCATCTGAGGGAAAACAGCAGGGTCTATTGTGCCACCGGCTTCTGTGGCGCCGGCTTCAAAATGGCTTCGGGCTATGGCGAGATTGCGGCACATGAGGCCTTGGGCAAGCGCTCCTTTGAGGGCCTGGATTTCCTCAGGCCCCAACGGTACAAGACCAACTAACCCCGACGGGTAACAAAGGGTGGTTTCACCCAAATATTGCTTATTGTTGACAATTTACAGTTCGTAGGAAAGTATGAAGCCATGGCAACTCTTAGTCCCCTCCTCAAGCAGGCAACCCCGGTGGTCGTTGACTACGCAGCCGGTAGCTGGATTTATGCAACCGACGGCAAGAAGTACCTCGATTTCACCACCGGAATCGGTGTTACGAGTACGGGGCACTGCCACCCGGACGTCGTAGCGGCAGCCCGGGAGCAGGTGGGCAAGATCGTTCATGCCCAGTACACGACCGTGATGCACAAGCCCTTGCTTGAGCTCACCGAAAAACTGGGGGAATTCCTGCCCTCGGGGCTGGACAGCATTTTCTACGCCACGTCGGGTTCCGAGGCAGTGGAGGCCTCCGTCCGTTTGGCCAGGATGGCCACGGGCCGGCCCAACATCATTTCCTTCCACGGTGGCTTCCACGGCCGGACCGTGGGTGCCGCGTCGCTCACCACGGCCGGCACGAAGTTCCGTTCGGGCTTCTCCCCCCTCATGGGCGGGGTTCACATCGCACCTTTCCCGCACGCCTACCGGTACGGCTGGGACGAGGAAACCGCTGTCAACTTCGCCCTGAAGGAACTGGACCACCTCCTCCTGAGCATCAGCAGCCCGGCAGACACGGCGGGTTTCATCATCGAACCCGTCCTGGGCGACGGCGGCTACATTCCCACTCCCCCTGCCTTCCTGCAGGGATTGCGGGAACGCGCTGACCGTCACGGAATTGTGCTCATCCTGGATGAGGTCCAGGCCGGCGTCGGCCGCACCGGTAAGTTCTGGGGACACGACTGGGCAGGCATCACCCCCGACGTCGTCATCACCGCGAAGGGCCTCGCCAGCGGCTTCCCCATTTCAGCCATCGCCGCCTCTACTGAGCTGATGGGCAAGGCCTGGCCGGGATCCCAGGGCGGCACCTACGGCGGAAACGCCGTCGCCGCCGCCGCGGGTGTCGCAACACTGGGCGTCATTGAGCGCGAGAACCTGGTCCAGAACGCCCTGGTTCGAGGAGACGAGCTACGCACAGGACTTGACCGCCTCAAGACGCAATTTTCCGGGATCGGAAATGTCCGCGGCCGCGGCCTCATGCAAGGCGTCGAATTCACCACTGAGGACAACACGCCTGATGCCGCTACGGCACTGGCCGTCCAGCAAGCCGCAATCAAAGAAGAACTGCTCCTCCTCACCTGCGGTCCGCACGGAAACGTCGTCCGCATCATCCCGGCGCTCAACGTCACCAGCGACGAGATCCAGGCCGGGCTGACCAGATTCACCCAAGCGCTGAAGACAGCCACCTCCTAATCTTCCCTACGATCCTTGAAAGCGTGACATGAGCTCTTCATTTGATCCGAATACCCTCCACACTGACCTGTTCATAGATGGCGCATGGCAGAAGGCCGCCAGCGGAGCTACCTTCCCGGTGGAAAATCCGGCCACGAACGAGGTCATCGCCAACGTGGCCGACGGCGGGCCCGAAGACGCCCGCGCAGCCCTCGAGGCCGCCGGCCGGGCCCAATCGGAGTGGGGAAAGTCCGCTCCCCGTGAACGGGCCGACATTCTGCGACGCGCCTTTGAGCTGGTTATTGCCAACACCGACCGGCTCGCCGCAATCATGACCGCCGAGATGGGCAAGCCCCTGGCCGAGGCAAGGGGCGAAGTGGCCTACGGCGCCGAAATGCTTCGCTGGTTCTCCGAAGAAGCCGTCCGCATTAGTGGAGACCACACGAGTTCCGCTGACGGCAACACCCGGATCATGATCACCAAGGAACCGGTCGGCCCCTGCGTGCTGGTCACCCCGTGGAACTTCCCGCTGGCCATGGGCGCCCGCAAAATCGCTCCGGCCGTTGCCGCGGGCTGCACCATGGTCTTCAAGCCCGCCGAGCTGACACCGCTGACGTCCCTCGCCCTGGTGCAGATCTTCAGGGAGGCAGGCCTCCCTGACGGCGTCCTGAACGTCGTCACCACCTCCAGCGCCTCCAGCGTCGTGGGGACCTGGACCAGCAGCGGCATTGCACGGAAGATCAGCTTCACCGGCTCCACCGAGGTCGGCAAGATCCTGCTGCGCCAGGCGGCTGACAACGTCATGCGCTCCTCCATGGAACTGGGTGGAAACGCCCCGTTCATCGTCCTCGCCGACGCGGACATCGAGAAGGCCGTCGATGGAGCCATGAAGGCCAAAATGCGCAACATGGGTGAAGCCTGCACCGCCGCGAACCGTTTCTTCGTCCACCGGTCGGTGGTGGCGGAATTCAGCGAGAAGTTCGCCAAGAAGATGTCCGAACTGCAGGTCGGTAACGGCGCCGTGGCCGGGACCGAGGTCGGGCCCCTGATCGAGCAGAAGGGTCTGGACAAGGTTGAAAGCCTGGTAGACGATGCGGTTTCCAAGGGCGCACGCATCCTGACTGGCGGAAGCCGCCCGGAAGGACCGGGATACTTCTACACCCCCACCGTGCTCACCGACGTCCCCATCGAAGCGGATCTGATGACTACTGAGATTTTCGGTCCGGTAGCAGCCATCACCCCCTTCGACAGCGAGGACGAAGTGCTTCGCCTCGCCAACGACACCGAGTGGGGTCTCGTTGGGTATGTGTTTACTGAGAACATGGACAAGGCCCTCCGCTTCTCCGCAGAACTGGAAGTGGGCATGGTCGGACTGAACACCGGCCTTGTTTCCAATCCAGCAGCACCGTTCGGAGGAGTTAAGCAGTCCGGGCTGGGGCGCGAGGGCGGCAAGATTGGCATCGAAGAATTTCTTGAGACCAAGTACACCGCAATAGCGGTTTAGAGAGCGCAGTAACGCCGAAGAATGAAATGAGGGGATGTCAATGGCGATACCAGAAGGACTGTTTGTCCTGGAGGGCAGGCCCACGGCGCAGCTGATCGCCGATCAGCTGCGGGAACAGATTGTCCAGGGGACCTTCCGCCCGGGGCAGCAGATCAATGAATCCGCGGTGGCCAGCCAATTGCGTACGTCCAGGGGTCCCCTTCGGGAAGCATTGCAGCGCCTGTGCCAGGAGGGTCTCCTGATCAGCCACCGCAACCGCGGAGTCTTCGTCCTGGAGCTTTCAACCGCCGACATCAAGGAGATCTACGCCGTCCGCGAGGCGGTGGAACTGGCCGCGTCCAACACTTTGATGGATGCCGGGCAGGATCAGATCAACGACACGTGCCAGGTGCTGAAGGAAATCATCAGGGACATGGCGAAGCACGTTGCCGTGTCCGACTGGCAGGCGATTGCACGGTTGGACATGCAATTCCACACAGCCTTCGTTGCAGGCACGGGGAATACCCGCCTGATCCGGATTTACGAGACACTGGCAGCCGAATCGAGAATGTGTATCCTCAGCCTGGAAGTTGCCTACCCCCGTCTGGACGTTTTGGTCCAGGAACACCAGAACCTTTTGGACCTCCTCGAAGCAGAAAACAGAAAAGGACTGCAGCAAGCCGTCAAACACCACCTGCAAAAGGCTGTTGAGGATCTCACCGTCACGAGGCAAGACAACGAAATCCCCGCCTAGGGCGTTCCCCGAGCACGATCCACAGAAGAGGTGGCCAGGTCCCATGGACCTGGCCACCTCTTTCTTCTACCTGCCCGGACGGGACGAAAGATGCCGCAAAAAACTTCAGTAAATTGTCGATGATCTGCGATCCGAAGTGGTTCCATTAGGTAAGAACGTTAGGGGCAGTGCGCTCAGGGATCCCCTCCCGGGCCTCCCCCGCCTAGGGAAGCAGCGATGAAGACCAGAATCAATGCCCAGCGTGCAGTTGCAGGATTAGCAGTGCTGCTGGCACTCGGCGCGTGCGCTGGCTGCAGCAGTGAACCGGCACAGGAGGGCCCGAACACCTCAAATACGGCTGACATCTCCGAAGGAGTCCAGCCCGACGACGCCGCGGTCAAGCTGTTGCCGCAGTCCTACAAGGAAAAGGGCGAACTGACTGTGGCCATGGACCTTCACTACCCGCCCACCACCTTCCTTGCCGAGGACAACAGCACGCCGATCGGCCTGAACCCGGATATTGCCCGCCTGGTGGCCAAGAAGCTTGGGCTAAAGCTGAAGTTCGAGAACACCGTGTTTGACACCATCATTCCCGGCATTGACGGTGGCCGCTACGACTTCACTGTCACCACTATGTCTCCCACGCCCGAGCGGCTGGAGGTCCTGGATATGATCGACTACTTCAAGGCCGGCAATTCAGTGGCCGTGAGTGCGGGAAATCCGCTGAAGCTCACGAACGAGAGCCTGTGCGGTAACAACATTGCCGTCACAGCCGGTTCGACGGGGCAGTTGAAGCGCCTCCCGGCACTCTCGGAGCAAACCTGCACCTCCAAGGGGCAGCCAGCCATCAACGCCGTGACGCTGCCCAACGTCCAGGACGCGCTGACCCAGTTGGCGTCAAAACGCATCGACGGCATCCTCTACGACACCACCTCCCTCGCGTGGGCCTCTAAGCAGCAGCCGGGCGCGTTCACCATACTCACCCCCCAGATCAACGTCGGATCCAGCGACCTTACGTCCATCGGCCTCAAGAAGGCCTCGCCGCTGACGCCTGCCTTACAAAAGGCCACCCAGTCGGTCCTGGACAGCCCCGAGTACAAGAAGTCGCTCGCCAATTGGGGACTCGGGGCGGGCGCCATCACAGAAGCAAAGCTCAACTAGGGGGCACTGTGCTGAAATTCAACGGCCACAGACGCGAAATCACCGCAGACCCGACAGACCCTGCACTCAAACCAAGGCTGCGGCGTCGAAGCACCTTCGAATACGCCGCCTGGATCGTATGCTGCCTGCTGGCCCTGGGCATCCTCCTTTCCGTGGCAACCAATCCCAACTTCAAGTGGGGCGTGGTCGCCAAGTATTTCACCCATGAAACCATCATCCGCGGCCTGATGCTCACCATCTTCCTGACGGTTGCCAGCATGATCCTCGGAACCCTCCTCGGTCTGGTGCTGGCGATCATGAGGTCCTCCAGCATCAAGCCAATTGCAGTGACGGCCGGGGTCTACATCACCTTGTTCCGCGGCACACCGGTCCTGGTACAGCTCATCTTCTGGTTCAACATCGCCGCCCTGTACCCCAACCTGACCATCGGCATCCCCTTCACGGACGTCAGCGCCGCAATCGACATCAACGCCCTGATGGCACCCATCACAGCAGCCCTGATCGGCCTGACCCTGAACGAGGCCGCCTACATGGCCGAGATCATCCGCGGCGGGTTCTCCTCAGTAGGCAAAGGCCAGATCGAGGCCGCCGACTCATTGGGAATGAGCGGGGCGATGAAGATGCGCAAGGTCATCATCCCCCAGGCGATGCCCTCGATCATTCCGGCGACAGGCAATCAGGTCATCGGCATGTTCAAGGAAACCTCCCTCGTCAGCGTGCTCGGGGTCGCGGAACTGCTCCAAAGCG
>NZ_JAGGPO010000061.1:0-16136 GCF_018613775.1 Arthrobacter sp. ISL-69 | reverse complement strand
GAACCCACCCACGCCTAAACCCGTACAGGGGAGGAGGTGAGCTGAATGAACACCGGATGCTGCGGAGACTCGGGCTGCTGCGACGACGATCAGGACTGCTGCTGACACCCCGGTGCCTGCCGGACCCACAAGGAACCGGCAGGCACCACCCACCATCACCAACGGATGAGAATGAGGACAGCATGGATACCACCAAGAACCTTCCCGTTGCCATAATCGGCGCCGGCCCCGTGGGCCTGGCCGCCGCGGCCCACCTGCTCGAGCGCGGCCTCGAGCCGCTAATCTTTGAGGCAGGCACGACGACGGGCGCGGCCATTGAGCAGTGGCGCCACATCCGGCTGTTCTCACCGTGGCAGTTCAACCTCGACGCCGCCGCCTTGCGCCTCCTGGAAAGCACCGGCTGGGAATCGCCCCGTCCCACGGCCCTTCCCTACGGCGGGGAACTCATCGACAACTACCTCGCGCCGCTGGCCGCTCTTCCCGAGATCGCGACCCGGTTGCAGACCGGCGCCCGCGTGATCGCTGTGACCCGGCAGGGCCTGGACAAGACCCACGTCCGGGACCGCGACACCACACCCTTCGTGGTCCGCGTCGAACATCAGGACGGCGAGACGCGCGACCACACCGTCGCTGCGGTCATCGATGCCTCGGGTACCTGGTCGCGGCGCAACCCGCTGGGCACCTCCGGCCTGGCCGCCATCGGTGAGGACGCCGCAGCGGACCGGATCTCCGCCCCGCTCCCGGACGTCACCGGCCGGGACCGGGCAGCCTTCGCCGGCCGCCGGGTCCTGGTGGTCGGCGCGGGCCACTCCGCCGCCAACACCCTCATCAGTCTCGCCGACCTGGCCAAGGACGAACCGGACACCCGGATCCTGTGGGCGGTCCGCGGTGACTCCGCGGCGAAGGTCTACGGCGGCGGCGAAGCCGACGGGCTTCCCGCCCGCGGCCAGCTCGGCGGCCGGGTCCGCCGCCTCGTGGAGGCCGGCAAAATCGAGCTGCACACCAACTTCGGCATCGCTTCCCTCAAGGCACTGGCTTCCGGCGTGACTGTCGAAGCGGTTGACGGCCGCACCCTGGAGGCCGACGTCGTGGTGCCCTGCACCGGCTTCCGGCCGGACTTGGAGATCCTGCGCGAAGTCCGACTCAACCTTGACCCGGCCGTCGAGGCTCCGGTGGAGCTCGGCCCGCTGATTGACCCTGAATTCCATTCCTGCGGCACGGTCCCCCCGCACGGCGCCAAGGTCCTGGCTCAGCCGGACAAGGACTTTTACATTGTCGGCATGAAGTCCTACGGACGGGCACCGACGTTCCTTTTGGCCACCGGCTACGAACAGGTGCGCTCCGTCGCGGCAGCCCTCGCCGGGGACCGTGAAGCCGCGGACACCGTCCACCTCGAACTCCCCGAGACCGGCGTCTGCTCCACCGACGCCGGCACCAGCTGCGACGTCCCCGCATCTGCCGCGGCCACTCCAGCCGCGCAGGAGGCGGGTTACTGCGGAACCCCGGAACCGGTGCTGGTCGGCTTCCCCACCGGCCTGGCCCACGGCCGCTCGGGCATCAACTAGAACTCCTCGCCAATCAAGCAATGGAGTGCTGCCATGACTGAACACCGTGAAACCGGCCTGGAACAGCACGACAACACCGATCTTCTGCACCGCATCAGCGCCCGCCTCTCGGACACGTTCGCCAGCGACCGGTTTGAACGCCCTGGCCAAATCCAACGGGGCCGGTCGCCTCCGAGCTGCCCGAGGCCTTGTTCGTCTGCGTGCAGAACGCCGGCCCTATCTATCCGGGAAAACGCTACGAAGACTGGGAACTGCCGGACCCGGCCGACCAGCCCCTCGACACGGCCGGGAGATCCGCGACCTGATCCACGACCGGGTCAAAACCCTGGTCGCCTCACTCACAAAGGAAACAACGCACCCATGACCCAGGAAACACCCGACGCCCACAAGACCCCCGCAGTGCTCTTCGTGTGCAGCAAGAATGGCGGCAAATCCCAGCTCGCCGCCGGCCTGATGAACCAGCTCGCCGGCGGAGCCGTCACCGTCTACTCAGCCGGCACCAAACCGGGCAAGTCCCTCAACCCGCAGGCCGTGGAGTCACTGACCGAACTCGGCATCGACATCACCGGAGAACACCCCAAGCCCGTCACCGACGAGGTCCTGGACACCGTGGACGCCGTCATCATCCTGGGCACCGAAGCGAAGCTCGAACCGCACGACGGCACCCGCTTCGAGATCTGGGACACGGACGAGCCCTCCGAACGCGGTATTGAAGGCATGGAACGCATGCGCCTGGTCCGGGACGACATTCGGGCCCGGGTTCAGAAGCTTTACGCGGAGCTCACGGGGACCTAGGCATTCCTGCCACCGCTCTGAACCGCTCGTTGTCAGCGATTGACGGCACAGGCGGCAAGGATTGCGGTCGTCGCGTCGCTAAGGGTGATCAGCAGGGCGCCGATCAACCGTGAGACGAGGTCGGTTCCGTCGGGAAAGTAGGGGATCACCAGGTGCTGGGCACTCCAGAAGAACACGACGACGGCCGCTCCCTTCCCGGGAGGTTCCCAGGGCGTCAGGTCGCCTGTGGACCACAGAATCCCTGCAGTCGTCATCTGCGCTAGGAAGGACAGCACGGCACGGGCTGGCAGAAACAGCAGTACCGGCCACCAGAGCAGGCCCCTGTCCGAAACTAGAATCCGGAGGGCGTAGCCTGAAGTCACAACCCGGAGAAGGCCAAAGCTGAAGGGGAACACCATGACGATTCCGCCGCAACGTGAACCAGCACCATTCCCGCCAGATCCAGATCCAGATCCAGATCCAGATCCTGTTCCGGGATCGCCGGATCCGACGTCGCCTCCGGCGCCGGCGCCGGCACCGCCACCGGTTCCAGAGCCAGCCCCTGATTCTCCGGACCCGACGTCCCCTGTACAGCCGGGCCCTGGTCCCGTACCTGAGCCAGGACCACCAACAGAGGATCCCACCCACAGATCCTGAGAGACGCGGCCGGGAGCCCGAAGCCTCTATCTGACGTGCCTGTCGTGCCTGCTGGCGCTGAGTGTCTCCGGTACTTCCAATTTACCGCGCACAAAGGGGCTTGCGGCAAGGCCCCCGTCATGCCTCAAACTGGCTCGGACGTGCCCGGAAGAGGCGCACGGCAAAATAGTGGGAGAGGGGGCTGTGATGGTTGATGTGATCGTTGCCGGAGGCGGTCCGACCGGGATGATGCTGGCGGCTGAGCTGACGCTGGCGGGGGTGGATGCGGCGATTGTGGAGCGCCGCCCGACGACGGAGCTGGTGGGCTCGCGTGCGGGCGGGTTCCACTCGCGGACGATCGAAATCCTCGATCAGCGCGGGATTGCCGACCGGTTCCTCGCAGAGGGCCAGCGCGTCCAGGCGGCGTTCTTCGGGAACACGACGTTGGATGTGAGCGACTTTCCCACGAGGCACCCCTACACGCTCGGCCTGTGGCAGAACCATATTGAGCGGATCCTGGCCGGCTGGATCGGGGAACTGGGCGTGCCAGTCCAACGGGGGCTTGAGGTGGCCGGCTTCGCCCAGGACGGCAGCGGGGTCGACGTGCAACTCGCCGACGGCGGGTCGATGCGCGCGCTGTACCTGGTCGGCGCGGACGGCGGGCGAAGTGCCGTCCGCAAGGCAGCAGGCATCGGGTTCCCCGGCTGGGATGCGACCAGGAGCAGCCTGATCGCCGAAGTGGAGGTGACCGAGGAGACGCCGGCAGGCATGCGCATCGACGAGGTGGGCGTTCACGGGCTGCACGTGATGGAGGACGGGCGGACCATGCGTGTGGTGGTCACCGAGAAGCAACTTGGACCGGCGACCGAGCCCACCTTGGCTGACCTCGGCAAGGCGCTGACCGAGATCTACGACACGGACTTCGGGGTCCACACTCCGACATGGATCTCGCGGTTCACCGACGCCACCCGGCAGGCCGCGGCCTACCGCAGCGGCCGCGTGCTGCTCGCCGGGGACGCCGCGCACATCCATGCTCCTTCCGGCGGCCAGGGGATCGGGCTCGGCATCCAGGACGCCGTGAATCTCGGCTGGAAGCTCGCCCAGGTGGTCAAGGACACTGCGCCGGACAGCCTGCTGGACACCTATCACGCCGAGCGGCACCCCGCCGGCGCCCGCGCGCTGAAGCACACGATGGCACAGTCGATAATGCAGCGGGCGGACCCGCGCATCGGCGCTTTGGCAGACACCGTGATGGGCCTGCTGACCATCGATGAGGCCCGGAAGCAGCTGGGTGGACTCATTTCCGGCCTGGACGTCCGCTACGACCTCGGTGAGGGGCACCCTCTACTGGGGCGCCGCATGCCCGACCTCGACGTCATCACGGCCAACGGACCGCTGCGCGTCTTCGCCCTCCTGCACGATGCCCGTGCGGTGCTGCTCAACCTCGGCGCGCCGGGCAGCATCGACCCGGGGCCATGGGCGGATCGTGTGCGGTTGGTGGACGCCACATACGACGGCGGGTGGGAGCTTCCGGTAATCGGTTCAGTCAGCGCTCCCGCGGCCGTGTTGATCCGGCCCGACGGGCATGTGGCGTGGACGGGAGACGGCACGCAGCCGGGGCTGGAGGACGCGCTGGCCAGCTGGTTCGGGCCTGCGCGGCATTAATCCCGCCCTCCGGGATCATCGTGTCAGCGAGCATGACGAGGATGGCGTTGGCCGAGAGGGCGGTGGTGAACGCGGAGTTGGCAGGTTCAGGTTGTAAGGAGGCCGCGGGCGGCTGCGGTGATATGGCGGGCGGAGATGCCTGCGTCGTCGAGCAGTTCCTGTGGTTTGCCGGAGGCGGGCAGTGCTTTGACGGCGAGTAAGACGACGTGTAGCTCGGGGGTGTCCGTGCCGGCCAGTGCTTCGAGGACGGCGGAGCCGATGCCGCCTTCGGGGTAGTGGTCTTCGGCGACGACGATCCTGCCCCCGGTCGCCTGGCAGGTCCGGCGGAGGGTGTCCGCGTCGATGGGTTTGATGGAGTAGAGGTCAATGACGCGGGCGTTGATCCCGTCTTCGGAGAGCTGATCGGCGGCGGTGAGGCATTCGTGCAGGGTCACGCCGGCGCCGATCAGTGTCACGGCGTCGTCGGGCCCGGCGCGGTGGATTTTGCACCCGCCGAGCGGGAATTGCTCATCTGGTCCGTAGATGACCGGGTAGGCGCCGCGGGTGGCTCGAAGGTAGGAGATTCCTTTGGTGTCTGCCATGGTCTTGACGAGCCGGGCGGTGGAGGGGGCGTCGGCGGGGTAGAGCACACTCGAGGTGTGCACAGCCCGCATGGCGGCGATGTCCTCCAACGCCATTTGCGAGGGGCCGTCCTGGCCGATTTCCACCCCGGCGTGTGTACCGACGAGGCGGATGCTTGCCTGGGAGACTCCTGCCATCCGGATGAAGTCGTAGGGCCGGGATATCAGGAAAGCGGCGAAACTCGCGGCGAACGCGATGTAGCCGCGGACCGAGAGCCCGATCGCGGAGGCGATGAGTTGCTGTTCAGCAATGAACATTTCGAAATACCGTTCCGGGGCGGCATCTTTGAATTCGCCGACGTGGGTCGAGTTTCCGACTTCGCCATCCAGGACAACGATTTCGGGTCGGGCGGCCAGCGCGGACACGGCGGCGCCGAAGGCAGCCCGGGTTGCCACCTCCTCACCCACCTCCCACCGGGGCAAATTGACGGCTGCCCCGGGATTGGGAGTGATCGCTGGCACCCCCGGTTCGGGGAGTGCCGTAGTGATCCGCAGGTCGCTGGGACCGCCGAGGGCTGCCACGGCACGTTCGGCCATGTCCTTCGGAAGCGCTTTGCCGTGCCAGCCGTTCTGGTCCTCGATCTCGGGAACGCCTTTGCCCTTGATGGTTTTGGCGAGAACGACCGTTGGTTGGTCGGGCCGGGATCGTGCGCGGGTGAGCGCGTCGTCGATCGCGGAAATGTCATGGCCGTCGACGACGAGGGGATAGGCTCCGAAGGACTCTACCCGCCGGGCGTATCGGTCCATGTCCCATTGGAGTTCGGTGGGACCGTTCTGGCCCAGGCGGTTGACGTCCACGATGGCGGTGAGATTGCCCAGCCTGTAGTACGCGGCTTTGTCCAGGGCCTCCCAGATGGACCCCTCGGCCAGTTCGCTATCCCCGCACAGGACCCAGGTCTGGTAAGGCAGCCGGTCCAGGTACCGTCCGGCCAGTGCCACTCCGACCGCATCCGGCAGGCCCTGACCCAATGAGCCTGTCGCCACGTCAACCCAGGGCAGGGCTGGTGTGGGGTGGCCTTGCAGCCGGCCGCCGAACTGCCGGTAGGTTTGGATCAGTTCGTCCTCCTCCACCACGCCGACCGCCCGGTACATCGAATAGAGTAGCGGGGAGGCATGGCCCTTTGAAAAAATGAGATGGTCGTTGGTCGCCAGCGACGGTTGGTCCCAGTCATAGCGGAGATGCCGCATGAGGAGGACGGCCATGAGATCCGCAGCCGACAGCGATGACGTGGGATGGCCGGAACCGGCCTGTGTGCTGCACCGGATGGAGTCCACCCGCAGTTGCGCCGCCAGGCTTCCGATAACCTCAGCTTGTGCAGCAGCCATAGGCGCCGCGGGCAGTTCCTGATGTTCGGTCATCGCAATCACCTTTCGCCCTTCATGGGGTCCTCGTGTCCGGGACGGCTAATACCCGTCATACCCCATGCCGGTTCCGGGCGGAAGACGTGTGTTGCCCGCACATTCCGCCCGCGAGCCGGTCACCGGAGACTTTCGCACGCCCAGAGGGGTCTCTGGGGCGCGCCAAACCTCGGCGCCAGCGGATAGGCCATGGTGTTACCGCTCTCCGATCAGGCCGCCGTCCACCTGGTTACGGTCGCAACGGGGGGATGCCCTGTCCCGCGTGCGGGGTCAACCGGCCCGCGGGCCGGGCAAAGGGCGGTGATGTGTCCCATCCCGGCATGCGTCCGGGGCTGGCTTCAGGGCTGTTCACCAATACGCGGCGTATTGGCTCAATCGCGTCCGGTCCGTTGATTGCCATTGGATCGATGACAGCGTTCGGATACCGGGGAGTCTTTGCCGCCTGCGCGATTCTCACGGCGGTGACCCTGGTAGTCATCGAACTGACGGCAAAGACCCGTAAGCAACCTCATCTACTTATGCATGAGGCAGTGGACCGTCATCGCCGGAGGCA
The DNA here is from genome assembly GCF_018613775.1 of Arthrobacter sp. ISL-69. NCBI lineage: Bacteria > Bacillati > Actinomycetota > Actinomycetes > Micrococcales > Micrococcaceae > Arthrobacter > Arthrobacter sp. ISL-69. Next base: position 8,964 of record NZ_JAGGPO010000061.1, on the reverse strand, counting down.
TCGTCTCTCCAGGGCGATGCGACTGTCGGAACGACCCGCTCTTCATGCAGCACCCGATCCGTACGGACGCGTGATCGCCTCGAGGAAATGCCCGTCAGGATCCGCGAAGTAGACGCCACGTCCACCGTCGTTGTGGTTGATCTGCTCCGGGCGGGACCGTCCCGGGTCCGCCCAATAGGGGATTCCCTGGGCCTGGATCCTTGCGAAGATTCCGTCGAAGTCCTCCTCGCTGACCAGGAAGGCGTAGTGCTGCGGGGAGACGGGCCGGTCCGCCGTGGCGAAATCGAGGGCTACTCCGTGGTCGAGGGGCACGGTCATGAAAGACCACATGGCTTGGGGTTTCGGCAGGCCGAGCACGTTGGCCAGGAACTCCGCCGAACGGCGCTTGTCCGTTGCGTAGACGATGGTGTGGTTGAAAGTGACCGTCATGGTGACCTCCTCGCGGCGATGACAAGGTGATCGATTCTGGAATTCACAACTTAACCGTACCGCTCGGGGCGTTCGAACGATCGGCCCGGTGTGCCTGCCGGCGACTCGCGCTTCGGGACACTAACAACGTTGCTACTCCATCACGAGTAGGACGTCGCTGGCTGCTGAATCGACGCCCGACGAAGATCTCGGCGTGTGGCCTGTGGATGGCCCGACTATGGGACGGGCCGTCGGCTTTGCGGGTGACCCTTCAACTAGTGCGAAGGCCTGATGAGGCCTCGGCGAACGGCAGCACCAGCATGTAGCCGGTCGGCAGATCGCTGCTCCAGCGTCGCGGCTCGCGGACGACGAACTGCGTCGCCAACTGCTCGGGAGTGAGCAGGGTGTTGGGCGCGGGGGACGGTCCCCACTGCTGGTCGCCGTACGGGTAGAGCGGATCTTGGACGCGGATGCCGGTGACCGAGAACTCCCGGAACTGGTCGGGATCACCGAGTGACTCGAAGCCGCTCATCACCCATACGTGGCGACCGCGCCACATGACCAGCCCCACCGGCCGGTCCGTGTCGGCGATGGCGCGCGCCGCAGTCTGCAGCGCTTCCTCATAGTTGGCGATGCTGACAACGGCGTATGGCCCCATCCCGACCTCGGTCACTACCTGCGCCCAACCCAAGGGGTTGGCACCGTTGAACGAGTTGGACGACCGTGCCCTGGCCATCTCCCACAGCTCGCCCTGCTGAACGGGATCGGCCCACGTGCCGGCACCCGTGTCGTCGATGAGGTTGTGCATCATCTGGATGCTCGCCGCCACACACCACTCAAAGGTGTACTGCGGCACGAAGTCCCCCTCCTGGTAGAGGTTGAGGGCGAACGCGTGGGGCACCGGGGTTGGGGCGGGAACCGATGGAGGGGTGGGGGACGGGGTCCGGTGAGGAGCGGGGACGTCATCGCGTGCGGCCGACGGGGCCGAGGAGGTCTGGATCGGTCGATCGGTGGTGCCCTCATCGAGTCTGATCGCGGGCGCGCAGGCCGATAGTAGGGTCGCTAGGATGACGAACCAGACCAGAAGACGGAGCGGGGCACCGATCATGACCGATCCAGTTTATCGCGACGCGGCGGGAATGCGTCGTGCAGGGATGGCAACCATGAGCCTCAAGGCCACCAGCGACCTGTGGTGGAAGAACTCGCTCATCTGCTGCGTAAGGCAGGTTAGCCGGACAGGGTCGATTGGTCTGGTAATGCTGCGCAGGGTGGGCTCACCGCGTCAGGACAGACGTTGGATTTCGCCCGACCGGATCTGGACATGGATCGGCAGCACCATCTGGATGGGAGTATTGCCGACCGGCGCATCGAGCAGCTCGTTGATCGAGGTCTGCCCTTGCAGTTCGCCGGTCTGGTCCCTGTCCATGAATTGACAATATCCGCGCCTAATTGCGGTGAGTACTCAGACACGCATATCAGGAGGCAGCCGGGTTTCAACACGTGGCGCGGGCGTGAGCGTGGATCTCCAGAGTTCTCGCAAACGATCGTTACCGAGAGCGACCGGGCGGGTCGCAGCCCGCCGTTCGGGACTCGTCGCCCGCGATCTGTTCCAAGCACTGGCCGGTGCACCGTGTGCAGTGCCAGGATTGGGGACACGACACACGTGTAGGGCAGAGAAGGCTCGTGGACGGCTCCCGGGACGACAGCCGCACCCGAAACGGGATACGCGTCGGTGAACGGGCTCCACATCTAGTAACGCCCAGACGTGTCACCGGGTTATCCACGCCGCAGGCGACCGCCGCCGGTGGCCTGCGGAGTGTCATATGTGTCGGCAGATTTCTGCGGAAGAGCACCATGGAGCCGCCGCAAACATGTCCCTCAAAGCCGGAGATTCCGGCCCGGTTCAGGGGCCGATCCGCTAAGCTTGCCGAAGCCGATCAGTTCCGGCGAATCATTGGGGGAACAATGCGCACGACAACTTTCCGGGCAGGTCTGTGCCTGAGCATCCTGGGCGCAGGCAAGAGGCCCACCAGAACCTCCCGCGAACCGGACACCAGGCCAACTATTGAAAGGCTCCACATGCGCCTCCCCGTCAGGAATTCGATCACCGCTGCAACCGCCGTTGCCGCCGCATTTATCCTCAGCGGATGTTCCACCGCCGCACCAGCTCCGGCGCCCGAACCCACGACCGAGACCTCGTCCTCCGCCGCGCCGGCACCTGCTGGTGCCAACCTTGCCGACGCCGTATCCGGATGCGGACTTGACGGCGCCGACGGTGTAGAGCTGACCGCGGACGGGACAAAGCTCTCCATCGACACTAAGGGTCCCCGGGAAACCTCCGGAGCAGCGATGACCGACGTTCAATGCGTTCTGGGCGCCCTGGAAGTCCCGAAAGACATCACGTCGATGATGAAGCTCACCACCTCCACGGCAGAACCCACCGACGCTGCGTGGGAAAATCTGGGCTTCGCCTGGAACTACAGCCCGGAAAATCACTTCCGGCTCGCCATCGTCCACGTCTGAGTATCCCGGGACGCCAACGGCTGGACGGTGAGCACCGGCCGCCGAGGAGTTCGATGTGTCCAGGGGGACGATCCGCCAGGCTCTCGGTGAATTGCAGCGACGTCGGCTCATTTCGATCCGGTCGGGCATAGGTTCCTTCGTGACCTTCGACGGACATGCCTTGGATCGGCGCTTGGGATGGCTCAAGCCTTGCGGCGTCTGGCAGCAACGTCAGCACACACGTCCTGAGGAAAGGACGGTTCCCAGATACAGGTGTCCAGAACTCATCTTCCGACTTCCAGCCTTCGTCGATGGTCCGGGCACCCCGGACCATGTCCTGGAGCGCCTTGGACTGTCCACGCGTCGAGTCTTTCGCGTCCCCGGTGGCCCGGAAGCCTATCGTCGATTGTTGACAATTGGTAGGATGGGGAAGTGTCATTCCAACGAGGCAGACACGTACTACAGGGCGCAGCCCAAGAAGGAGCAACTATGGTCAACGCGACCGTTATGAGCGATGCAACAACCGCAAGCCCGGGGGAGCACAACCCCAAGGAAACCGCGATTCAGGCCGGGCAAACCGAAGCGTCCTTCCGTCTTTGGAACAGAGACGGTCTGAAGACCGGCATCTGGGAAGTAACTCCGGGAGAGTTCAAGAGCACCCGTCCCGGCTACGACGAGATCTGCCAAATCCTGAGCGGGCGCGGAACCATTACCGAACCGGACGGCAACAGCTTCGATATCGGACCCGGTACCCTGTTCGTGACCCCCGCGGGCTGGGAGGGTCACTGGACCATCCACGAGACGCTCCGCAAGATGTGGGTAGTGGCGGATGTTCCCGCCACAACTGAATAATCGGGGAAAACCAACAAGGCGAAACCTAGCCGGTAAAACTCTCTTTGCACCGGCGAACTGCTCCCCGGAAGTTGGACTGACAAATTTCAGTCTCGACTTCCGGGGAGCATGCATTTGGATTGATTGAATCTACGCCCCGCTGAGCACGCGCGCCAGATAAGGTCCGGCTGTCCCAGGCGCGCGCAAGAGTCTCCGCCGGGTAATCGAGCACTTGCGCGTGCTGGTGATTGCCGCAGTCACCGGCGTCGCATTGCGTGGAGGATTCGCATGCGGCAGCGGCCCTTCCCTGCCCGCGTGCAGTCGCAGCCACCACGAGTGCTCGCGTTCTGGCCAGCGAATCCCCGGCCCCGCACGCCGTGAACCTCCTCAGCACCGCGAACGATGCCGGAAGCACTGGCTAGCCCTTCGGTTGCAATCCCGCCTGTTCTACGAGTTCAGACAGCCATGGTCGATGGCCTTGGTGGAAAACCATTCCGTCGGGCAGCCCCTGGACTTTGGGTACGGAATTGGTGATTTCTATGGTGATCCGGCCGCCCGCCATGGGCGCGTTGGTGATGTGCAGGTCACCGTAGGAGTCGGGGAGCACTGGGTCCAGCCAAAATCCGCCGCGGGAAACGTGTGTGTCATAGCGCATCAGGCTTGTTACTAGCTGGATCGGGGTGGTCGCCGCCCAGGCCTGGGGGGAGCACGCCGTCGGATAGGGCACTGGCTCAGCGAACTGCTCCCGGCTGAAGCCGCAGAACAGCTCCGGCAGTCGCCCGCCCGAATATTCGGCCGCTTCCAGGAGGGCGGTGGAGATCCGCTTTGCCTGCTCCACAAAGCCGTAGCGCATGAGGCCGGCCACGATAACGGCATTGTCATGGGGCCAGACCGACCCGTTGTGGTAGCTGGCCGGATTGTAGGCGCCCATGTCGCTGGCGAGGGTGCGCACGCCCCAACCGCTGAACATCTCGGGGGACATGAGCCGTTCGACCACCATGGGCGCCTTGTCTTCATCCACGAGGCCCACCCAAAGGCAGTGTCCCATGTTGGATGCGCACGCATCGACCTGCCGCTTCTTGCCGTCCAGGGCGATGGCGTAGTAGCCGCGCTCGGGGATCCAGAACTGTTCGTTGAACCGTTTCTTCAGCTGAGCGGCCTCATCGGCGAGTTGGGACGCCAAAGGTGCGTCGCCGGCGTCGTAGGCGATCCATGCACGGGCCATGTACGCGTCAAAGACGTATGCTTGCACTTCGCACAGTGCGATCGGCGCCTCGGCCATGGTGCCGTCGGCGAAGTTGATGCCGTCCCAGGAGTCCTTCCAGCCTTGGTTGATGAGACCGCTGGGGTTGAGTCGCTGATACTCGACGAATCCGTCGCCGTCCTTGTCGCCGTAGTTCCGGATCCAGTCGAGTGCCCGGTCCGCGTGCGGCAGCAGAGCGGCGATGGTGTCCTTTGCGAAGCCCCAGCGGCTCACTGTTCCAAGTATCGTCACGAACAGCGGGGTGGCGTCCACGCTGCCGTAGTAGACGTTTTTTCCGCCCAGGGAAAGACCGCTTGAGACGTCGAGCCCGACCTCGTGCAGGATTTTCCCCGGCTCTTCCTCGCTTACCGGGTCCACCACGCTGCCCTGGCGGTCAGCCAGCGTCTGGAGCGTTCCGAGGGCAAGTGAGGGGTCCACCGGCATGGACATTTCTGACGCCCACAGTGAGTCCCTGCCGAACAGGGTCATGAACCACGGGGCCCCGGCGGCCACCACAACACGCTCAGGGTGGTTCGGATCCTCGATGCGAAGCGCACCCAAGTCATCGTAGCTGCGCCGCAACGTCCGTTCGATGGACTGGTTGCCCATATGCAGCTTGGGAATCTTGTCGACCCACTCCTGACGGCGGCGGTCCCGGGGGGATATTTCCTCCCCGTCTGTGTGGATGAACGACGGCGGGGGAGGACTTGCAGCATCGTTGCTGGGCACGGCGGTGAGGATGGTAGACCACTGGCTGCGGGCACCGACTGACACGCGGTAAGAAAGGGTGTCCTGCGTGACGTGGGCGCCCGGAGCCTGTACCAGGATGCCCTTCCGGACGTCCTGCCAGACGCCCCGGATGGTCAGCGAATCGCCGTCAACCTGCCGCGTTTGCTCCCAGCGCCGCTGGATACGGGCCTCTTTGACCTCGAAAAGATCTGCGAAATCCGCTTCAGGCCTCACCGAGATTACGCATTCAGTCGGCACGAGGGAGAAATTGCGAACGGTGATTTGCTCCTGGATGCCAGCCCCTACTTCACGCAGTCGTTCCACAATCAAAGGGCTGTCTGCATACCCGTCCGAGCGGGTAACGCGCCCCGCGAAAAGCGCCCTGTACGGTTCCTTGGTCTGCGCCGCCAGCGGCTCCAGCGGTTGGCCGTTAACGGTCAGGCTCCAGCCGGATAGGATGCGCGTGTCCTGGAAGAAGACTCCGTGCGGGTACTCAGGGTGCATGTCCCCGTTTGGCAGGGAAATGCAGAACGAAGATCCTTCGACCAAAGTGACCGTTCCGGGCCCGAGCGGGCCGGCCGCTGTGTCGGCATTCCATCCAGCCATCCCGGCCCCCTCGAAGAACCAAGCCGACTGCCAGGCCCCGGGCCATCCTGCTGTTCGGCATCGTCGTGTTCTTTTTCGACGCTACTCCTGCTTGCCCCCGGATGCCAGACGGCTCGTTGACGGCGGCGAGACATGAAGAAGACCTCCGGGGGTGGCGTCTGGCTGCATGAAACCACGAACAGACTCGACGGGGTCTCGCAGTCGCCTGCATGCTGCTCGGCTACGGAATTGGGAAGAGGGTCATGGAACACCATCTCCGGCCCCTTCGCCGACGCAGCAGTCACTGGAACGCTCCTTGTTGAGTGTGAACAGCGAGGAGGACCGAACCCAGGGCAAGGATTCCCGTACCGATGTGCAACAGTGAGAAAACTTTGAACCCTTTCTTACGGCTTGCTGCTGTAGCTGACCAGGCTACGGGCGTGACTGCGCTGGAGCTGGTCACGAGCGCTGCTGCGATGAGCACGATCAGGCTGAGCATCAAACCTCCTCGATGGACGTCCCGGAAAAGCTCTCGTATCCCGGCGCTCCCATGGCCGTCTTAGCGGGAGGAGTCATCGTCGGAAATCAGCAACTCGTAGTCGTCCTCTACGTGGAACAGCCGGCGGTCACCGATCCCGTCTGTAACCCAGATCGTTCGGCCATCATCACTGCGGTCATCAATAGAGCCCTTGTGGTACGCCACGCCTTGCAGGCTAAGAGTCACAACCTGTCCTCGCTCGAGGGACGTCCATATTGATACACCACGGCTTTGTCGCATTTTGGTGCCTTCCTGGTCCGGCTTCGTGAGCAAGTGTGGCCCCCTACGGATCAGCCCCGCATCCCATGCCCGCCCCCCCGAGCGGCCTGCTGCTCAGACCGGTTCTGTCGGAACTCTTCGGGATGCCATCTGGCTCGTACACAAATGCGAAATTCCATTGAAAGTCTATCGTCAATTGTTGACAATTGCTATGTTGAATATCACTGAACCGGAGGGCACCAGCTTCGATAAAGGCCCCGGTTCCCACTTCGTGACGCCTGCGGGCTGGGAGGGCAACTGGACGATCCACGAAACCCTGCGCAATGTGGGTCCTAGAGGACATTCCCGCCACGACCGACTAATCCGGGAACGCCTGGCAGTATCGGGGAGGCCAATAGTCGTTGCCGCATCCGCGGCCAATTCTTCGGGCGAATCCCGAAAGAGCCCCCCGTGCAGCAGAGACTGTCCGGGGGCTCTAGTCCACCTCAGCGGGAGGGGTTTCCCCAGTGGTGCTGTCATTGGCTTGAGTTTGTGCGGTGAGATCCTCAACGGCCTTTTGCATGTGCTGCTTGATGGCCTTGAGTAATCCTTTTCTGTCGCCTGTTTCGAGGAGATCCAGAAGGTTCTGGTGTTCCTCCACCAGAACGTCCGCTCGGGGGTAGGAAACTTCAAGATTGAGCATGCACATCCTGGATTCCGCTGCGAGTGTCTTGTAAATCCGGATCAGGCGGGTGTTGCCTGCGCCGGCAACGAAGGAGGTATGGAATTCCATGTCCAGCCGCGCGATTGCCTGCCAGTCGGACACGGCAACCTGCTTTGCCATGTCTTTGAGGATCCCCTTCAGCACTTGGCAGGTGTCGTTGATCTGCGCTTGCCCGGCGTCCAACAGTGTATTTGCGGCGGTTGATTCGACGGCCTCGCGGACGGCGTAGATCTCCTTGATATCGGCGGTCGAAAGCTCCAGGACGAAGACTCCACGGTTGCGATGGCTCACCAGAATCCCCTCCTGGGCCAGCCGCTGCAACGCCTCGCGGACAGGACCCCGGGAGGTGCGCAGCTGGCTCGAAAGGACAGATTCATTAATCTGCTGTCCGGGACGGAAGACGCCCTGGACGATTTGCTCCCGTAATTGATCCGCGATCAGTTGCGCTGTGGGCCTTCCCTCCAGCACAAACAGTCCTTCCGGCGCCGTCGTTGACATTCCTTCATCTCCCTCTCGTAGGCGTAACAATGTTCAGGCAGGTGGAACTACCAAGGCCCATGATGCCCGGCTTTCCATCCATCATTCAGAGCACCTTATCCAGAAAGGCCTTGGTCCGGGGCTCTTTTGGATTGGCGAGGACCGCCCGTGCATCGCCGCGTTCGACGACGAATCCGTCGTCCATGAAGATCAGGGAGTCAGCCACTTCACGGGCGAAGCCCATTTCATGGGTGACCACCACCATGGTCATGCCCTTCTTTGCCAGGTCCTGCATGACCGCGAGGACTTCACCGACTTTTTCGGGATCCAGGGCGGAGGTGGGTTCGTCGAAGAGCATGATCTGCGGGTCCATGGCCAGGGACCGGGCGATCGCGACGCGCTGCTGCTGCCCGCCGGAAAGCTGCGCGGGATAGTAGTCGCCGAAACCGGCCAGGCCGACACTTGCGAGCAGCTCCTGGGCCTGCTTGGCCGACTCTTTCCTGTCAGCACCCTTGACCAGCACGGGGCCGGCCATGACGTTTTCCCGGGCGGTCATGTTGGGAAAGAGGTTGAACTGCTGGAAAACCATACCGATTCTGGTGCGCTGTTGGGCGATTTCCTTCTTGCTGAGGGCATGGAACGCGGTTTCGGATTCGTAATAGCCGAAGTCTTCGCCGTTGACTTTGAGAACTCCTGAATCGACGGTCTCCAGGCCGTTGATGCAGCGCA
>NZ_JAGGPO010000060.1:0-44079 GCF_018613775.1 Arthrobacter sp. ISL-69 | reverse complement strand
CGCTTTGGAGCAGTTCCGCGACGCCCAGGACGCTGACCAGGGAGGTTTCCTTGAACATGCCGATGAACTGGTTGCCGGTTGCCGGGATGATCGAGGGCATCGCCTGGGGGATGATGACCTTGCGCATCTTCATCCCGGCGCTCATTCCCAGCGAGTCGGCGGCCTCGATCTGGCCCTTGCCCACGGAAGTGAAGCCTCCGCGGATGATCTCGGCCATGTAGGCGGCTTGGTTGAGGGTCAGGCCGACCAGGGCTGCGGTGATGGGCGCCATCAGCGCGTTTACGTCGATCGCGGTGCCGATGTCCGTGAAGGGGATTCCAATGGACAGGTTCGGGTACAGTGCGGCGACGTTGAACCAGAAGATCAGCTGCACCAGGACCGGTGTGCCACGGAACAGCGTGATGTACACCCCTGCCGTGGCCGCAACCGGTTTGATGTTCGAGGACCTCATGACCGCCAGCGCCAGGCCCAGGAGAGTTCCGAGGGCCATGCTGGCAAGTGTCAAAAAGATCGTGAGCATCAGGCCACGGACGATGGATTCATGGGTGAAATACTTGGCGACCACACCCCACTTGAAGTTGGGGTTGGTTGATACGGAAACGAGTATGCCCAAGCCTACGAGGCTGCAGACCACCCAGGCGACGTATTCGAAGGTGCTTCGACGCCGTAGCCGTGGTTTGAGGGCTGGATCCATCCCACTCATTGTGGTTTCACTTCTTTCGATAATCACTGGCTGCATGGAAGTACCCCGCTAATTGAGCTTGGCGTCGGTGATGGCCAGACCGTCGAGGCCCCAGTTGTCGAGTGACTTCTTGTACTCCGGGCTTTCAAGGACGGACTGAGTCGCTGCCTGCAGAGCCGGGGACAGCGGTGATCCCTTCTTCAGGCCAATGGCAACGGTGTGGTCCGAGCGGGTATCCACCTGCGGCGTCAGGACAGTGAAGGTGTTCGGCTGCTGCTGGTCTGCCCAGACCAGCGCCGGAGTGTCATAGAAGACGCCGTCGATGCGCTTGGAGGCCAACTGTGTGAGGGCTTCCTGGACGTTGGGAAGGGTGACGCCGTTGATGGCCGGCTTGCCTTTGTCCTCACAGGTCCATTTCGAGATGTTCGGCAGGTGCTTCAGCTGGGCGTTGGAGCCTTTGGTGACCGCGATGTTCTTACCGCACATGTCGTCGTTGCTGATGTTCAGCGGATTGCCGTGGGCCACGGCCACCGAGACGCCGGTATCGAGATAGTCGACCATGTCCAGGACCTTCAGGCGTTCGGCGGTGGGGGACATGGTGGTGGCAGTGAAGTCGTAGCGGCCGCCGTCGATGCCGGGAATGATCGTGTCGAACGCAGTGTTCTCGAACTTCAGCTTGAGCCCAAGCTTCTTCGCCACGAGGCGTGCGATGTCTGGATTCAAACCGATCGGGGTGGTGTTGTCATCGGCAAGGAAGGTGGTCGGCGGGTAATGGAGGTCCATGGCCACCGTGAGTTCGCCCTTGTCCTTGTAGGACTGTGGCAGCAGCTTGACCGCTGCCTCGTCAGGCTGGACGCCTTCCGAGATATCAGCAGTGTTGGACGTCTTGGAGTCGCCCGCGGCGGGCTCGCTGTTGGCAGTGCCGCCGCAAGCGCTCAGCGCCAATAGAACTGCCAAGCCTGCAGCTGCGGTCTGGACTTTGTTGATGGTCTTCATGGTGCTTCCCTTCGAATGGTTTCGGCTGAATTGGATCCGCCAAAACGAGTGCATATTTCGCAGTACCGCCCGATCGGCGTCCCCCTGCTTCGAGGTCGGGGCCGGCACTGACGTGTTGTGCTTCATGCGGGGTTGTGATCCGGATCTCCTCCGCATCTAAGCCACTATGCAACCCCCTCCAGACTCGATTGTCAACAATTGACGAAAAGAAAAATGATGGGTTAACCACTCCCGAAGGGGAGGCTCGAACTGTTGACAATTTACAATTTTCGGTTCTAGAGTCGATGTATCGGGCAGCAGAGTCCCCTGCCACGGGGAAGAATCCACCTCGCTCTGTACATGCCCTAGAACCAAAAGGAGGCTCGGCATCCGGGCCTTCGACACGACTTCATGAAACGGACGAATCATGGCAGACACGAACACCCGGCCGAAGTACATCTCTTTTGATGTCTACGGCACGCTGATCAACTTCGACATCGACCCCACCACGCGTCGCCTGCTTGATGGCCGCATCTCTGAAGAGCAGTGGCCTGCGTTCAAGAAGCAGTTCCGCGGGTACCGGTTCGACGAGGTCTGCGGCGACTACAAGCCCTACGAGGCGATCCTTCAGGATTCCTTTGACCGCGTATGCAAGCGGTGGGGCATTGGGCCGACCGAAGGCGCCGGCGCAGCGTTCGCTGACGCTGTACGCGGCTGGGTTGCCCACGATGACGTGCCGGCTCCGCTGAAGCTCATGGGCGACAACTACAAGCTGGTGGCTCTGTCCAACGCGGACGACAGCTTCCTGGACATCAGCATTCCGAAGCTTGGTGCTGACTTCCACGCCGTGTTGACCGCTGAGCGGGCCCAGGCCTACAAGCCCCGCTACCAGGCCTTCGAGTACATGCTCGATACCCTCAACGCCAAGCCGGAAGACTTCCTGCACATCTCTTCGCACACACGCTACGACATGCACCCGATGCACGACATGGGCTTCCGGAACCTCTGGATGCTGGACCGTGGCTATGACCCCATTGGCGAGGGCTACGGCCTCACCACTGTTAAGTCCCTGGACGAGATCAACAAGCACCTCGGTCTCTAAACCGGCTTCGAGGCGAAAGGTCAAACGTGAAACTTATTCCTTACTGGCTGGACACAGCCGAAGCATCCGGAGACTACCGGCAGACTCCGGTACCCGAGAATGTCGATGTGGCAATCATCGGCGCCGGATTTACGGGGCTGTCCGCAGCCCTGGAATTTGCCAAGCAAGGCGCGAGCGTTGCTGTTTTCGAACGGCACACCGTGGGGTGGGGCGCATCGGGACGCAACGGGGGAATGGCGACGACCGGGTTGGCCATCAGCTTCAGCGCCGCGGTCAAGCGGTACGGAAGTACCCGTGCGGTGGAGATGTTCCGCGAATACAACGACGCCATCGACAGCATCGAAAAGCTGGTGCACGACAATGCCATCGATTGCGACTACAAGCGGTTCGGAAAGCTCTCTCTTGCCTTCCACAAGTCCCACTACGAGGGTTTTCTGAGGTCGCAGGAGAAGCTGGCCACTCTGGCCGATCACCATGTCACCGTTATCCCGAAGTCCGAGATCCACAGCGAAATCGGCACGGACTTCTACCAGGGAGCGATGCTGGATCCGCTCGGGGCAGGTCTGCATGTGGGCAAGTTCGTGCATGGTTTGGCCGGGGCGGCCGCTGCCGGCGGAGTGGATATTTGCGAGAACGCCGGTGTCACCGAGCTGAAGAAGGTCTCCGGCACGGTGCACGACGTGCACACCACCCGGGGCATCACCCGGGCCAAGCAGGTCCTGGTCGCCACCAGCGGCTACACCGGCAAGATCACGCCGTGGATGCAGCGCCGCGTAATCCCCGTTGGCAGCTTCATCATCTGCACCGAACCACTGCCCGAAGACGTGGTCAACCGGATCCTCCCCAACCGGCGCCAGGCGTCCGACAGCAAGATGCTCACCTACTACTTCCGGATCACGCCGGACAACAGGCTGCTCTTCGGCGGTCGCGCCCGTTTTGCGCTGTCCAGCCCGGACTCGGACGTCAAGAGCGCCGAGATCCTGCGCAAGGCCATGCTCGAGCTGTTCCCTTATCTCTCCAACGCCAAGGTGGACTACATCTGGGGAGGTCTGGTGGACCTGTCAATGGACCAGATGGTCCACGCCGGTGTCCATGACGGGCTCTTCTACTCCCTCTGCTACAGCGGACACGGAGTCCAGATGGCCGCGCACATGGGCAAGAGAATGGCCCACTACATGGCCGGAGACAAGAGCGCCAATGTGTGGGAAGACCTGAAGAACCCGCCGGTGCCGGGCCACTTCGGTCCGCCGTGGTTCCTGCCGTTCATCGGCGCAGCCGCAAAAATCATCGACCGGGTCAAATAGGCAGGATAAGGGTTCATATGCTTTCATCAACGACCGCGGCTCAGGCGCGCCCGAAAACAGCTGAGGAAACGGGTTATGGCCGGGTAAACGTCGCCAACCTTCCTGGCGGTGCCTTTTTTGAAGGGCAGTGGCAAACCACTGACATGACCCTGGAAATACGGGACCCTGAGGATGGCATCCTGCTTGGCCGGGTCCGCACCTCAACACGGCAGGACGTGCGGCGCGCGATCGCGCACATTCATCGCCACCTCCAGACTGACGAATGGCCGCTCCGTTCACGCCGCGTGGCGCTGGAGAATGCTGTACAGCTTCTGGGCGAACAGTCTGAGCGGTTCTCGAAGATCATTTCCGCGGAAAGTAGCAAGACGATCGTCGAGGCCGAGCGTGAGGTGCGGCGTTGCATGGAAACCCTTAGGCTTTCTGCCGCCGCTTCCAGCGAGCTCACGGGGGAGACGCTGGGCTTTGATGACAGCATGGCCGGAGGAAACACGCTCGGCTGGTACAGCCGTAAGCCGGTAGGTATCGTCGCGGCCATCACACCGTTCAATGATCCACTGAACCTCGTGGCACACAAGCTGGGTCCCGCAATCATCGGGGGCAACGGCGTCGTGCTCAAGCCTTCCGGCCGCACCCCGCTGTCGGGGCTGGCACTGGTCCAACTGCTGCTCGAAGCGGGTGTTCCGTCCGGACGAATTGCGGCGATCGTGTCCGGTCCGGGCGTTTCCGAAGCACTGGTGACGGATCCGCAGGTGGATCTGATCTCCTTCACCGGCGGTCCCCAGACCGCGGACCGCATTGCCGTCGCCGCAGGCGCCAAGAAGATCATCTCCGAACTCGGCGGCAACAACGCCACGATTGTCTGCCCGGACGCTGACACAGTCCAGGCAGCCAAGGCGATTGTGGCCGGAGCGTTCGGTGTTGCAGGCCAGAACTGCCTGTCCGTGCAGCGCGTGTACGTACACATCTCGATCTTCGAGCAGGTCCTCGAACGTGTCACCGCGGGCACCAAGGCACTCAGGACCGGGTCGAAGCTCGACCGGAACACCGACGTCGGTCCCCTCATTTCCGAAGCAGAGGCCCGGCGGGTCGAGGAATGGGTGGAGGAAGCGAAAGCTGCCGGCGCCACCGTACACGCCGGAGGCAAACGCCGTAACGCCTACTACGAACCCACGGTCCTGACCGATGTGCCTTCGGAATGCCGGGTGATCCGGGAGGAAGTGTTCGGGCCAGTAGTCAGCATCCTGCCGTTCATTGAAGCCCAGGACGCCATTATTGCGGCGAACAGCTCCGATTACGGTCTCCAGGCAGGTGTCTTCACACAATCCATCGACCTTGCCATGGCCATCGCCGACCGGTTGCACGTAGGCGCCGTTGTCATTAATGAGACCAGCGACGTGCGGATCGATTCCATGCCATTTGGTGGTTTCAAGAAATCCGGTGTGGGCAGGGAAGGCGTCAAGCACGCCGTCCGTGAGATGACCGAACCCAAGAGCACCATCATCAAACTGCTGGAGCCAGCTTCCCGGTGGCAGCAGCTGACAGGCACCACAGAAGGGAGTGCAACATGAGCACCCACAAAATCGCGGTCATCGCGGGTGACGGGATCGGGAACGAGGTTGTCCCGGCAGCGATCGAATGCCTTGAGCGGATTGCGCTGATCCACTCCCTGAACCTGGAGTTCACCTATTTTGACTGGGGATGCGACTACTACGCCAGGCACGGTCGGATGATGGCCGAGGACGGGCTAGAGCAGCTCGCCCGGCACGACGCCATCTTCCTGGGCGCTGTCGGTTCGCCGGAGGTCCCCGATACGGAATCCCTGTGGGGGCTGCTGATCCCCATCCGCCGGGAGTTCCAGCAGTACATCAACCTCCGCCCCGTCAAAACGCTCGACGGCGTCACGTCTCCTCTTGCGGCCGGGCATCCGATCGATCTCCTCATTGTCCGGGAAAACAATGAAGGGGAGTATTCCGAAATCGGCGGCCGGATGTACCGCGGCCTGCCCGAGGAAAGCGCCATGCAGACCACCGTCTTTACCCGTTTGGGCGTCCTGCGGGCAGCACACTATGCGGCACGACTGGCCGCGACGAGGCGGGGACAGCTTACCTCGGCCACCAAGAGCAACGGCATCGTGCACACCATGCCGTTCTGGGACGAGGTAGTTGCCGAAACGGTTCGCGAGTACCCGGACGTCAGCCTCACCAGCGAACTGGTGGATGCACTCGCCGCGCACCTAGTCCTGAAGCCCTGGACCCTGGACGTTATTGTCGCCTCCAACCTGTTCGGCGACATCCTCTCGGACCTTGGCAGTGCCGTGACAGGCTCCATTGGTCTGGCTCCCAGCGCAAACCTGAACCCGGAGGGCGACTACCCGTCCCTCTTCGAACCCGTTCACGGCTCGGCGCCGGACATCGCCGGAAAGGGCCTGGCAAACCCCGTGGGGCAGATCTGGTCCGGCGCCATGATGCTGGAGCACCTCGGACACCGCGAAGCAGCCGCCCACCTCCAGGATGCATTCGAGTCAGCCCTGCGCGACGGCCACGGCACCCGCGACGTCGGCGGCACGTCGTCGACGTCGGAATTCACCGCGGCGGTCCTTGCCGCGATCGACACCCTGGCCACGGAACAGGCGGGCAGCCCGACTGCAGTAGCGGCGTCATGACCGCGGCAGCAGAACGCAAGCGGCCCGTCGTCGCGGTCCTTTACAGGGAGGCGCTGCCACCCCGGTTATCGGAGATCGAGGAGCTTGCAGAGGTCCGGCTGACCAAAGCTGATGGTCTCGCCGACGCGCTGGACGGCGCCGATGTGCTCTACCAGTGGCACTCGTTCTCCCCGGCATTGCGGGAGAACTGGGATGCGGCATCGTCCCTTCGGTGGGTTCATGTCTCGGCGGCGGGGGTGAGCCAGCTGCTGTTTGATGAGCTGATCCGCAGCAATGTCGTCTACACCAACTCCCGCGGAGTCCTCAGCCGGGCCATCGCAGAGTTTGCCCTCGGTTTCGTACTGGACACGGCCAAGGATGCGCAGGTCTCGTTCCGGCTGCAGCAGCAACAGCGGTGGCAACACAGGGTGACTCGCAAGGTCCAGGGACAACGGGCCCTGGTGGTCGGCACCGGTTCCATCGGGCGTGAAATTGCCCGCCTCTTCCGCGCTGTAGGAATGGAGATCAGCGGCGCGGGCCGTACAAGCCGGGCAGGGGACGATGACTTCGAACGGATCCACTCCTCACAAGATCTGGCCGGAATCGTCCATGACTACGACTATCTTGTGCTCGCCGCTCCGCTGACTTCAGAGACCAAGGGACTGGTGAACGCGGAGGTCCTGGCGGCCATGAAACCATCTGCACACCTGGTCAACGTAGGGCGCGGCGAGCTGGTGCACACCGATGCCCTGGCTGAAGCATTGGCGTCGGGTTCGATTACAGGCGCGGCGCTGGACGTTGTCCACCCGGAACCGCTCCCTGCCGGCCACGCGCTGTGGAGCATGGAGAACGTCATCATCACTCCGCACATGAGCGGGGACACCGAAGACCATATTGACGACCTTGGCCTGCTGTTTCTGGACAACCTGACGCGGTACCGCGCAGGCGAGCCACTGCAGAACGTCGTCGATAAGGAACTTGGCTTCGTCGCCGCTTCCTGAACCACTGTAGAAACGGAACCCTTATGCCTACCCTCGCCAAAGCTTATATCGCAGTCTCGGCCACGGCACCTCTGCAGCCCGGCACCGTCGAACGCCGTGAACCCGGTGAGTTCGAGTTGCAGATCGCCATCAAATTCGCAGGGATCTGCCATTCCGATATCCACACCTCGCGGGGCGACTGGTCGGGCGTGAATTACCCGCTGGTCGTTGGGCATGAGATTGCCGGCGTCGTGGAGGCTGTCGGAGCCAAGGTGACGCGTCATTCAGTGGGGGACCGTGTGGGCGTAGGCTGCTTTGTGGATTCCTGCCGTGAGTGCGTCAACTGCCGTGCTGGCGAGGAACAGCACTGTTTGTCCGGGCCGACGAGCACCTACAACGCGGTTGGCAGGGACGGCCTGCCCACGGCCGGCGGCTACAGCACCAGCATTGTGGTGGACGAGAACTATGTCCTGCGGATTCCTGACGGCATTCCGCTTGAGACTGCCGCGCCCCTGCTGTGCGCCGGTATCACCATGTACTCGCCGCTGCGCACGTGGGCCGCCGGACCTGGGAAGCGCGTGGCCGTTATCGGCATGGGCGGGCTCGGCCACATGGGCGTAAAGATCGCAGCAGCCATGGGCGCGGAGGTCACAGTGCTGAGTCAGTCCCTCAAGAAGCAAGAGGACGCGATCCGCCTTGGGGCGAAGCATTACTATGCCACGGCCGACCCCTCCACCTTCGAAATCCTGAGAGGTCATTTCGACCTGATCGTCAACACGGTCTCCGCGGATATCGACATCGACGAATACCTTTCGCTGCTGGCTTTGGACGGCACCCTGGTTCTCGTAGGGCTGCCTTCGATGCCGCTGACGCAGCGCGCCTGGTCACTGGTCAGCTTCCGCCGTAGCCTCGCCGGGTCCAAGATGGGCGGCATCCGGCAGACGCAGGAGATGCTCAACTTCTGCGCTGCCCACGGGCTCGGGGCAGAGGTGGAAGTCATTCCCGCCAGCAAAATCAACGACGCCTATGAACGCGTCCTCGCCAGTGACGTGCGGTACCGCTTCGTCATCGACGCACATACGTTCTAAGCCCTTGTTGCAATCAATGCCCTCTCCGAAGGAACGTCATGAAGAAGAGACCACTGGACTCGCTGCCGACCTATGACGCCCGCGTGGCATCCCTGACTGGTCATCATTGCCCGCAGACCGGTTGGTGGTTAGCGGATGAAGACCTCCACCCGAGATTCGTCTCCGAGGGCGACGTGATGCCGGCGATCAACGGCATGCCCACACATTGGACACTATGCGCAGAGGCGCGCCTCCGGGGCCTTCGACTTGCCTCGGCGTATTAGCCAGCTTGCGCCCCGGCACGTGAACCGGGGGCGCAAGCTGGTCTTCGTTACCTTGTCACGCCGCCGAGACTTCTAGCGGGCTGCGGTGACCTCGACTTCGAACTTGCAGTCCCGGGCCAGGCCTGCGACGAGACCGCCGCAGACGTCATTGCCAGCGCGGTCCGAACCGGTATCAGGGTCCCCGAGGACCTCTCAGTCGTTGGCCATGACAACTCTCCCCTCGCGGCACGCTACATGCCTTCCATCTCAAGCGTGGCGGTCGATATGGAACGGCTGGGTCTGTACATGGCGGGCGTGGCACTGCACCTCGCCGAAGGCCATCCGCTGCCTGAACCTCCCAGTGGAGCGGCATCACTTGTCCGGAGGGAGTCGGCGACCCGCTGGAGGCGACCCGCCCGAGCGAAGCTAATAGACGTCAGCCGCAAGGGCTCCCGGGGGCCCGCGGGGCGCGCAGGGCCAAGTGGGTGAGCTGGGACGGTAACCGGCCTACTTCCGGGCGGGCAGCACGAACTCGCCCGACTTGTCCGTGGACAAGGCGAGGGAGGAGATGAACCGGGGTTCGCCGTCGGGTCCGTTCTGACCTGAGCGGAGCATGTCCGGGCGTTCGAACTCAAGTCCCGTGACGTGGCAGAGCAGCTTTGCATCGCTCGGGTTGCCGTCGGCGTCGAACATTGGCAGGTCAATGCCGTCGTCGGTGCGCCGAAGGTAGTAGCGGCCCTGCGTCGCCAGCGCGAGGACTGGCGGGAGTATGAGCGCCAACGCCACGACGAAAATCGGCGAGTACGGCTGGACCCCGGCGCCGAACGCCCCGAAGAACACGGCGATGGAAACTCCGGCCGAGACCAACATGGACACGAAGCCAACTGGATTCACTGCGTGGAGCATGCCGCGGCGGAATTCTGGGACCTTCGGCGAGATCTTGAGCAGGTACTTGTTGATGGCGATGTCCGAAGCCACTGTCACCACCCAGGCCATGGCGCAGTTCGCGTAGAAGCCAAGGATCGTATTCAGGAATTCGAACATGTTCGACTCCATGAGTATCAGCGCGATGACCAAGTTCACCACCACGAACACCATGCGGCCCGGGTAAGTCTTGGTGATACGGGTGAAGCTGTTGGTCCAGGCGAGCGAACCTGAGTAGGCGTTGGTGACGTTGATTTTGATCTGTGAAATGACCACGAGCACCACGGCGAGGGACATCGCCAGCCACGCGGGCATCATCTCCTGGTACACGCCAAGGAACTGGTGGACGGGCTCGTTGGCGTGGATGGATGCTGCGGGATCGAGGGTGGCAATGAGGTAGACGGCAATGAACATGCCAACGATCTGCTTGATGGCGCCGAAGATGACCCAGCCCGGTCCGGCTAGGATCACAGCACGCCACCAGGCGCCCTTATTTTCTGCGGTCCTGGGCGGCATGAACCGCAGGTAGTCGATCTGCTCGGCGATCTGGGCCATGAGTGAAAGACAAACACCGGCGGCCAGCATCACCGACGCGAGGCTTGTGCCATCCTCACCGGAAGCGCCGGTATAGGCGAAGAAGTCGTCGATGCTCTCCGGGTGGGAGAACAATAGGTAGCCAACGGGAACCACCATGAGCAGCAGCCACAGGGGCGTGGTCCAGACCTGCAAAGTGGCCAGTGTCTTCATCCCGTAGATCACCAGCGGAATGATGATGACCGTGGACACCGCGTAGCCAAGCCACTGCGGGACTCCGACCCCCAATTCCAGGCCCTGGGCCATGATGGAGCCTTCGAGCGCGAAGAAGATGAATGTGAAGGTCGCGAAGATGACGTTCGTGACCACCGAACCGTAGTAGCCGAATCCGGACCCGCGCGTGATGAGGTCAAGATCGATGTTGTATCGGGCGGCGTAATAGGCGAGCGGGAAACCCGTGGCGAAGATGATCACGGCGGCCACGACGATGCCGAAGATGGCATTCGCCGTGCCGTATGCGATGCCGATGTTGGCGCCGATGGAGAAGTCGGCCAGGTATGCGATGCCACCCAGGGCACTCGTGGCCACAACCCCGGCGCTCCATTTCCGGTACGAGCGCGGAGCGAACCGGAGCGTGTAGTCCTCCAGGCTCCTTTGCTGCGCTCATCGCGTCGGCGTTACCCGCCGTCGTCGTCGGCTCAAGTGTTCTGGTACTCGTCAGGTCCTCGCTCATGCGTCATCACTTTCGTCGGGGGTGCGTCGTCGCCCCCGACACTAGCCACGTGCGGCAACGATCCGATCTCCAGCGTGTTTCACACCTGTAACTTCTGAACCACTCGTCCCGCCACCCCCAAACACAGACGGAAATGGTCAGGGATACCGGAACGGAAGTCCCGTCCTTCCGTAGTCGTTCCGTTTCATAGCTCCTGGCTTCCCCGCCGGCGCCGATCGATGCGGGAATTCCGGCTTCGGTTTCCCGGCGGTCAGGCGGAATCAGGAACGTGATGTCGCGCCCGATCGCGTCAGCGGCCGTGTACCTGTATTGCAGTTCCGCTCCATCGCGATGCCCAGGGCCAGAAGTAACGTCCCGAGCTCGTTCACATGCGGGGCAGCAAACAAGACAACGGCGCCAAGGATTGGCAGGTACGGTAACAGCTCCAGGGCCAGGGCGTACCCCCGACGGTCCGGGCCCGTGGTCTCGGCCTGCGGCGTCAGCGGCGCGAGTGCGATGAGCAGAAACGCCGTGATCCAACCAACGGCCAGGGGCGAACCCGTGACCCCGGTGACACCCTCGAAGGTCAGCCTCACATAGATGCTGTCTGTAACGGTGAGCATGAGCAGGCCGCCCCCGAAACAGAGCCAAGGCAGCCGTTCCCCGGGCTGCCTGCGCATCGCGAGCACCAGGACCAAAGAGGTCATGATGACGTCAACGACCGGGTAGGCCAGGCCCGTGAACCGGGCGAGGGGGTCATCGCTCTTCGAACCGAATACCGGCCCGAGCACCGTGTGCCAGCTGACATTGAGGACCGCGCAGGATATGACGGCGGCATCCATCACGGTTCTGAGGAGCGCAACCCTGCTGCTGTCGGGCCGCGTGAAGGAAAAGAGATGGCCTATGGGCTGCAGCACGGATTCAACGGACTCGAACTCGGTTTCTTCTCACCCACCCTGGCCGGCTTCCTTGGCGTCACCCCACTGTTGCTTTTCTCATTCCTTGGCTTCGAGTCCGGCAACAGCGCCGCGGGGGAGATGAAGAACCCGGCCAAGGATGTTGCCTCTCGATCGCACGCTCCTCCATGATCGCCGCAGCGAGCTACCTCCTGCCGATCCTGGCCATCCTGCTGGTGGTGCCGCTCGACCAGATCACGGGCATCGGTGGCGTGTTCGGCGCAGTGGCCACCGTCTACACGGTGTTCGGCCCGGCCGCTGAGGTCATGATGGACATTTCAGCGGTGATTTTCTGCTTCGTCCTTGTGTCGCAAGGCGCGGCATGGATGATCATCAGCGACCGCATGCAAGCCATGGCAGACCAGTAGCGCACTGTTCGGGGTGGTCCTGACCATCGCCATCTCAACGTTCCTGCTCACCTACCTTCTGGCTATCCCGGCCGCAGTCCGGCTGCGGAGCAAATATCCCCTCGCTGATAGGCCCTTCAAGGTTCCGGTATCCGACACCGGTTTCCGCATTTTGGGTGCCATTTGTTTCATCTGGATCCTGATCGGCTCCTGGGTGGCGATCTTCCCCGGAACACTCGAGGTCCGCTTCGGCCTGGAGTACGACTTCGAGGCAACCTGGGGCGTCTCTCAGTTCACCTTCGAGGCCTTCGCGCTCGGCACACTCGGCTGCATCCTGGCCTTGGGACTCGTTGGCTATGCCCGCGGCAAGAAGGTCCGCGACGCTGTGGCGCCCGTGAGTGCGACCCCTGAACTGATCAACGACTGACTTTTTGGCGTACGACGGCGGCGGGTCACCTCGGGTTCTCGTGGAACTCGTGGGTGGCCCGCCTACCGTTGGCGAGCGAGACAGCAGGGACGCCAGGACAGTCCATTGCACGGACGTCGCAACCGAGTCTCCGGCAGGGGCAGCCAACGGAAGTCGCTCTTCCGTCTACGGGTTTAGCCCATCCCGGCGGGGCCCGCCCAAGCGCCGCCGGCGCCTGTCCCGCCACCGCCGCGGTCGTCATCCTTGCCGCAGCGCCTGCATCGCTTGTACAGGCCACCGTCTTCGGTGTTCTCTACGTGCCATTCGTGGCGGATATTCAACTTGCACAGCAGAGCCGAAAGCATGAGCTTCTCCGATCTGAGGGCGCCCACAATCCGTGTTGTCAAGGCCAGTTTAAGGGCGCCCTCGGGCCGCCGCCAGTGACCTACCGGGTCTGATTCTTTGGTAGCGGAGTTCGGACGGATGCGGAGCCCGAGCCACATGCTGCTTTGTGATGCGTCGTTTCGGCACGTTCATGCCCGACGTAGTTGCCCGGCCTTATCATGAAAATAGACACATGTGCCTGCTTGCCAAGTTCGCTGAAAAGGACTGGAGACGTTGCCACTCGAAACACTGCCCGTAGTCGACTTCTCCCAATTGAACGCGGGTGCGGAGGAGGCTTCCCGGTTTCGTGACGAACTGCGCGACGCCATGCATGAGGTCGGTTTCCTGTATCTGGCTGGCCATGGCGTCCCGCAGGGGCTCACGGACGCAATGCTGGACGTGTCCCGCCGGTTCTTCGAATTGCCCGAAGAACAGAAGCTCGCGATCGAGAATGTCCACAGCCCGCAATTCCGTGGCTACACCCGTGTGGGCGGGGAACTTACGGACGGTGCAGTTGACTGGCGCGAGCAGATCGACATCGGCGTAGAGCGGGACGCGGTGGCGCCAGGCCCGGGCGTCGCGGACTATTGGCGCCTCGAGGGGCCCAACCTGTGGCCGGAGGCGTTGCCCGAAATGAGGGAGATTGTCGCCGAGTGGACGGAGCGGCTGAGCACTATCTCATTGACTCTCCTGCGTGCTCTGGCCGTGTCCCTCGGCGCGCCCGAAGACACGTTCGATGAGGCATTCGCCGCACGGGCTTTCCCCATGCTCAAAGTTGTACGGTATCCGGGGTCATCCTACGAGGAACCCAAGCAGGGTGTCGGCTCCCACCGCGACGGCGGCGTGCTGACGCTCCTCCTGGTGGAGCCCGGCAAGGGGGGCCTCCAAGTCGAGTACCAGGGCACGTGGATTGACGCACCTCAGGTGCCCGGAACTTTCGTGGTCAACATCGGCGAGATGCTCGAACTGGCAACGAACGGTTATCTGAAGGCGACCTTGCACCGCGTGGTCTCGCCGCCGCGCGGCACTGACAGGGTCTCTCTTCCGTTCTTCTACAACCCGGCACTGGACGCGAGGATGCCGCAGCTCGCGGTGAGCCCTGAGTTCCAAACCAAGGCTCGCGGCCTGTCAGTTGACCCGACGAACAGCCCGATTCTGGAAACCTACGGGGATAACGCCCTTCGTTACCGGCTTCGGGCCCACCCGAACGTAGTAACGGTGCACCACGCGGACCTGATGCAACGCTGACAGCGCCAAGGGCTGGACTTGGATCAGCCGCTGCTGTTTGGATTCCCGTGTTGCCTCGAAATATGATCCAGACACTCCGGTGCTCGGGGTGGCGTCCCGGACGAGCGGCGTTGGCCGAAGCCTGGATTGTGGCGCAGGGCGGCCAAATCTAGTTGTTGCTGTTTGCGGGTCGACGGTAAACGCGAGCGCCATCGCTACGCAGAAACAGTGAGCGGCCCTTTCCCTCACTTTGCTGAAGCCAGAGGACGCTGCCGTCGAGGGCGAGCATGTCGATGTGTCCTGAGCTTATGGGCTGTCCATGACTGTGGATCTCTACTTCGTCGGCTCGGGACAGCTTGCACCAGTTGGGAACTGGTTTGGAGTCCGGGGATCCGGTAAGCGGATTGGCGGCGTAAGGGCGGAAGTTCATTGGTTTTCTCCTGGGGCGGGGCGGGCCGGGCTGATGGACTACGTCCGGGGACGGTTGTGGGAGGAGGCAGGGTGACCTAGTGGTCACCCTGCCTCCTGTGCATGCTGCGCAGTTCCCGCGCCCGGCTTTCGGGCTACCTGTTGCGATGGAGTGCGGGAACGGCAGCACGCGTGCCGGACGTTGTGTCCGGGCGCATGTGGCGTTTCCTCCGAGCTTGTCCGGGGCCGTGGGTGGTGTCGACTGGGTTGCCCGGGCGGCGTGATCCGGTCACATGATGCCGGTGGGTACCAGCAAGGCCCATGCCAGCGCCGGGGCCACCAGAACCACTCCACCGGCGTACATCATCAGCTGCTTGTAGACGCGTTGGCGGTCGTTCTCGCGGGCGTTGGCTACAACGAGGGCACCGTCGGTGGAGAAGGGAGAGACATCCACCACTGTCGCGGCGATGGCGAGTGCAGCGACAGTTCCCGAAGCGCTCAGCGAACTGGACGCCAAGAGGGGACCGGCCAGGGGGATGAATGCGGTCAGCAACGCCGTGGAGGAGGCAAAGGCTGAGCCGACGCCAATCACGTAGCAGAGCACCAGTGCGATCAGCAGGGGCGCACCCAGGGCGAGGGCTTGCTCAGCAAGGGTGTCGATGACGCCGACGTGCTGGAGCAGCGAGACATAGGTGATCATGCCGGCCACCAGCAGGACGGTAGACCAGGAGATACCGCCGATGAAGGTCCGGTGTTCTTTGATGTTGATCAGTGCCAGCAGGAGGCCGGCGGAGAGGGCGACGAAGCCGATGGGCATATGGAAGCCAAGGGTGCAGATAAGCATCGCAGCGATCAGAACCAGCGTGAGGATTTGCTGGCCGTGGGGACGCGTGGTGCGGGGCGCGTCAGCGTCGACATGCTGGGCACCCTCGCCGTCCCGCAGTTTGCCTAGGAGGGCAAACAGTGCGACGGTCAGGGCCGAAAGGATGAGATTGAGGGCGAAGCTGGCGGCAAAGAGTCCGCCTTGAGAGATCGGGAAGCCATTTTTCAGCGCGATGTCGTGTACCAGCACGCCGGCAACGGACAACGGGGAAAATCCGCCCGCATGGGCCCCGTTAATGATGAACGCACCCATGAGTACGGGGTGGATGCGCGACTCGTAGGCGAAGCCGATGGCAGCGGGCGCCAGAAGTGCGACGGCGGCGGGGGAGAAGGTACCCAGTGAAGTCAGTGCGGCAGCCATGAGGAAGAACACCCAAGGCAGAAGCAGTGTCTTACCCCGGACCAGGCGCACACAGGTCTGGACGATGATGTCGATGGTGCCGTTCCTCTGGGCCATGCTGAAGAAGTAGGTGACCCCGATGATCGTCAGAACGATACTGGCCGGGAATTCTTCGAGGATCTCCTTGTCGCTCATTCCAAGCATGAAGTACCCGACGCCGAACGATGCCACCAGACCCATCACCCCGATGTTCAGTGGCCATTTCGTGGCGACGACGAACATCACGAGAAGTATGACGAGCGGGATGATCTGGGTAGCGGTCATGGTCGGCTCCGATTCCGGGGTGGCCGCCGGGTTGAAGATGGCACCCCCGAACACGAGGGCGACCAGACCCAGGATCGCGATCGCGGCTACCGATATCAGCAGGATACGGCGGCGGCGGTTGGGACGCTTGGAACGGTCTTCCCGGATTTCGCCCTCTGCCTCGGGAGCAGGTTGGTAAATAGTCTTAGTCATGATCTTGGCTCCTCATTGAGTGGCTGATGCTAGTGAGGCTTCGACAGCGCTGCCGAGGGCCTCCGGGAGGTGGATGATGGTGGTGGCGATGGTGCGGGCCGTTCGGTCGACACCGACCAGCAGGGACCCGTCGCGCTCTTCGCTCCAGGTTTCGATCACTCCCGCGGGAGTGCGTAGTCTCAGGGTGGCCGGCGGCGTGTCGCCTGTGATGTTGTTGAGTACGGTGCCCGGGGTCCGTGCGGCGAGAGTCAGGGCGATGCTGCCGGTGATGGCCAGGGCCGGGTGGGGCTTGCCCATCGAGAGCATCATGACGTTGACGTCGCTGGCCGGGTCCGACTGGGTGGGGGAGGCGATGAGTGCGAGCTTGGGGATGGCGTGGGCAGCTTCGCCGATCGTTGGTGCCAGCCCCATCCGCACGGCAGCTTGTCGACGGATGTGCTCCAGGGTTTCCAGCTGTAGCTCCACCCCGGCGACCCAGCTGTCGTACCGGGCTGGGTCCAGGCCAAGCTCCTCAGCGCGGACGATCACTACCGGCGCTCCGGCGTCGACCATTGATACCGTCCAGCGCGTTCCGCCGGCGGTTATTGTGTCGGTCGCCGCGCCAGTGGGCAGCAGGCTGCCGGTGGTCTTGCCGGCAGGGTCCTGGAAGCCGAGGCCGACCCGGTAGCCGGGGAAGGGCACGCCGGGCATCTGGGCGTCCGGAACGATCGGCAGGGCGCCTGCGGGGGTGGCTACACGTTGGACGATGACCTGTCCCGTGTTGGTGTTGCGGGTGACGATCCGGGTGATGTCTCCATTGGGGATCACCCACCCCTTTTCGATGGCGTACAGGCCCACAACCGCGGAGCAGTTGCCGCAATTGCTGCCCCAGTCCACCGCTGCCTCTTCGATGCCCACCTGTGCGAAGGTGAAGTCGACGTCGACGTCCTCCTGGGCGGGGCGGTGCAGGATCACTGCCTTGCTGGTGGTCGACGTCGCCCCTCCGACACCGTCAATCTGACGGGAGTCGGGACTGCCGAACAGCCGTGGCAGCAGCATGTCCGGGCTGGTTCGGCTTTCCTCCAGATGCTCGGCCTCGAACACCCAGCACTTGCTGGTGCCTCCGCGCATCCACTCCGCTTGGATCTTCATCGCTCCTCGTATCTCCTCGTTTGCCTGAAAGTCGTCCAGGGCCTGAGAAGAGATTGAGCCACATCACAAATTAAGACAATGTTCAATATTTTAGGGGGAAGGTAGAATTTCTTAAATCATTGGTCCCAAGGGGACGCCGGAGTGCTAACCGGGGGCTGATGGCCAACAGGACCGGCCCGCCATCGCGCGGATGCCGTTACTAGTGCAGGAAATTAAGGAAACTATCAGAAGGGTAAAGCGTTGCTTCACGAAGAAAATCATTCTTTGTTCGACATGCGACGGCTGGCCTTGCTGCTGGAGGTGGTCGAGCAGGGATCGATCACGGCCGCGGCCGAGCTCATGATGTATACGCCGTCGGCCGTATCCCAGCAGCTGCGCAAGCTCGAACAAGAGGTGGGGCAGCCTTTGCTCAACCGCCGGTCCCGCGGGGTGGTGCCTACCGAAGCCGGCCAGGTCCTGGCGGGCCACGCCCGCAAGATCGTGCGGCAAATGCGGGCAGCCCAATCCGATCTGGACCAGATCGCAGGCCTCAATCGCGGGTCCCTGACCGTCGGCACCTTCCCCACCCTCGCCGGGTCCTTCCTGCCCATCGTCATCAGGACCTTCAAGAAGCGCTACCCGGCCATCAGCCTCTCGCTGCGCAGCGCACGCTTCGACGAACTCGTGGCGGACCTGGAGTCCGGGGTCACCGGATTGTGCCTGCTGTGGGACTACCCCTGGAATCGCTTCCACGATGAGTCCATCCGGGTTACAGAAGTATTCCGCGAGAGCACCGTGATCCTGGTAGCCGGCAGTCATCCGCTGGCCAACCGGGAACAGGTAAGCATGGAGGATCTGCGCAACGAATCGTGGATCGTGCGCGCGGAGGCCCACCCGGTAGTGGAGGTGCTGCAGCGTTCCGCCCACGACGCCGGGTTCGAACCAACCATTGGTTTCCTGGCCAACGACTACCAGGAGGCCCAAGCCATGGTCAGCGTCGGAATGGGCGTCGCCTTGGTGCCAAAGACAGCCGTAGCCCTCCAACACCCCGACGTGAGGGTGCTCAGCCTCGGTCCGACCGCCCCGCTTCGGCGGGTGCTTCTGGCACAACGGGAGGACAAGGTCTACGCCCCGGCAGAAGTCGCCTTCCACTCCACGCTGCTGGAAATCGCCCGCGAACGGGCCAGCGATTATCTCTAGACGACAGAGGCCGCGTGACCGGTGCTAGCCAGCGTGCTCATACGTGCAGGCTGGTTCCCGCCCGTATTTTCAGCTGTGGTACTTGGCGTCTCCTGATCCACTTTTCCGCCAGGCCCATGGACCGGGTGGCTGCGGCCCAGTAGAGGGTGCCTGCTGCCAGGGAAGCGATGACGGCCATGCCCTTCTGCGCCGGATCCACGAGCGGGTACACCAGCCAATGAGTGACGTAAATGTACAGGGACGCGCTTGCCAGCAGGGCGGTGAGCCGGTGGAGTCCGCGCGGGACGGACAGGGTGGGAAGCCAGAGCAGGATGAGGAAGCCCGCAAGGATCGTTGCGCTACGGTACTGGTCGTCGAAGGATTCAGGGATTGTGAGCAGGGCAATTGCTGTCACGGCTGCCTGCTGCCACAGCGTCCGCGACGCGGCAGCGGCCCAACCCAGACCGAACAGCCATAGGACTGGGCCCTGGCCCGGATAGCGGGTGTCGACAAGGTCGAAGAGCAACGGCAGGTCAACGGCTATCAATGCCAGGGCGAAGGCCCACGGCCATCTGCGCTGGGCACGATCGGCGGCAGGGATCGCCAGCAGGGCGGCGAGACCCAGCAGGATGTGGACCAGGATCTCGATGAACCAGAAGCGGGAATAGTCCGTCCATCCCTCCGGACCCAGCAGGGGATTGAGCAGGAAGACATTTGCCCAAGCATAGGTATCCGTCACTGCGAAGGCGAAGCCGATAACCACAACGCTGGGCGCGACGATCCGTGCAATGCTGCGCAGTTGCCGTCGGAGCCGGGCACTGCGGGTGCCGGTCAGCTGGAAGCGCGCAAAGTTATAGCCGGCGACGGCGATGAGTACGTGGGCGGTGCCTTCCCAGTGGAAGAAGCCTATATGTGTCGAGACGATGAAGATGATGGCAACGGCGCGGAGGACAATCCCTGTTTCCATGGGGGCAAGCATCCGCCGGTACCAGCCCCGCGAAGTGCGCGCGGTCCGACCGCCCGGCTGGCCAGCAGACCCGCCTGTGGTCGCGGCCGCCGGACTCTGCGGGCGGTGCGGGGCAGGCGCAAGTTCGCAGACAGGCATCAGGTGCCAGCCCTGGGGGATGTATCCGAGCGCACGTTCCAGCCGGACCGACGCTGCCACGTAGGACAGTGAGTCACCGCCCAAGGAAACGAATGTGTCCGTATCGGCGATGTCCTCCTGTTCAAGGACCTCCGCGAAGATCGTCCGGGCGTCAGCCGGGTGTGCTACCGGTTCCGGTCCAGTGACAGTGCCGCTGCCGCCGTCACCATTTTGGGTCGCCAAGGCCAGGACGGCGGGGTAATCCGGCTTTCCGTTGGCGAGCCGTGGTACGGAGTCCACGGAATGAAGCTGCAATGCCGAGCGCGGCAGGCCCAGGTCCTGGGCAAGCGTTTTGGCCACCAGGGCAAGGTCGTGGTTGCCTTCCACCGCGGCGACCACTGCATCGTCCGAGCCTGTAGCCGCGGTGGTCAGGCCAAGGTCGGCCAACAGCCGTTCGACCTGGCCAAGGTCTACGCGCAGACCTACGATTTTGACGAAACGGCTGCGCCTGCCAACGATTTCGTAGAGGCCATTGGACCCGCAACTGGCCAGGTCACCGGTCTGAAGCTCTGTGATGACCCGTCCCAAGGCAAGGTCTTCGGGCCGTTCGGCGTACCCCAGCATGACGTTGGGACCTGAGTAGACGAGCTCGCCGGCGTCCAGACCGGGGACGGGCTCCAGCCTGAAGGATCCGCCGGGCACGGCCACTCCAATGGCATGGGGGTACTCTGCTGCCAGGTCAGGGGGCAGGTAGGCCATGCGGGCGGTGGCCTCGGTCTGGCCGTACATGACGAACAGGTCCCAGCCCTGCCGCCGGCCCAGTTCTGCGTAGGAACGGACACGGTCCGGATCCAGCCGCCCACCGGCCTGGGTGATGTAGCGCAGGCTGGGTATGTCCATGTGCTCAAATCCCACCCGGTCGAGGAGATCGAAGGTGTAGGGCACGGCGGCGAAGGAGGTCACTTTTTCGGTGCGGGCCAGTTCCCAGAAACACGGGTCCACCACTGAGAGGTCGGTCAGCGCCAGGGACGCGCCCACCAGGAGGTGGCTGTTCACCACACTCATCCCGTAGCAGTAGGAGAGGGGGAGCGTGGTGGCCGCGGTGTCGCTGGGACGCAGGTGCAGGTACTGGGCGATCGCTGACGCATTGGCTTGCACGGAGTCACCGGACAGGCGAACGAGTTTGGGCGAACCGGTGGATCCGGAGGTGCTCAGCAACAGCGCCAGCTCCGGGTGCAGCTCATGCCGGGTTTCTTCCCGCCGTACGTCCAGTACCGCCTCACCGTCGGATGTGCGGACCACGACATCCGGATCGTACGCGGCAACGAGCGTCTCGGTGGCCGTCCCGCCGCCCGTGGGCAGGATAAGCAATGGATTGCCGGAAGACAGGGCGGCGAGGTAGACCACCAGGGACGGGAGGGAGTTCTCGGCCTCGAGGGCAATCAGCCGCCGGCCGGGGCCGAAGGTACGGGTCGTGTCCTCCACGCGTCGTGCCAGTTCGCTGTAGCTCACTGATTGGTCGTTGGTCCTGATGGCGGGGCGGTCTCCGAAGCCGGCCAGCTTGGCGGCGAACGAGACGCCGGCCAAGTCTGGCTGTACATCCACGCCCTGCACACTAGAAGGGAAAGCTAACCTAACTCAAGTGGACTTTGTCACCGGCCGCGAACGTTACGCGGCAGACTAGACACCGACCCCTGAGGGCGGCGCGGTTAGGCCGAACCCCACCACAGCGAGCACGACGCAGGCGACGACACTCTTCGCCGCGACCGCCACAACGACAGATCCCCGTCATCATCAGGCATTTGTGTCCCGGGTCAAGGCCGTCACGGCTGGCGGCCTGGCATTGTTCATCGCCTGGAGCGGCGGGCTCCGGATCGGCACCTGCGCCCGGCCGGCCTGCGTCAGGGCGTTCATCGACAACTCCAAGGCCGGCAGGCAGCGCTACTGCAGCGCCCGGTGCGGAAACACCGACGCAGTCGCCCGACACCGACAGGCCGCCAACCAGCCCGCCCGGAACACGGCCAGAGCGTGATGGTCGGGAACCGCACAACTTCGTCATCGAGGCCAACCCTGCCCAGGCCCGGGAATGGGTCGAGCTCGGCGCCGCTGCCTTCACCTGCTCAAAGGAGTTCACTTCATGCGCGGGAGCTCCTAAGCGGCTGCGAATTGGCGTTGTGAGCTTCGAGGTCCTCGAGGGACTTGCCCTTAGTGTCGGGGGACAGAAGGGTGGCCAGCGCCGCGACGAGGCAAATGCCGAACGTGGTGAGCCCGATGACCAAAGGAACGTTCGTTGACCCGGGGGGAGCGACCGCCGTGAAGATGCTCGGGAAGAACGACGCGATCATCAGGCCTACATTCTGCGACACCGCGAACCCGGTCACTCGGATCCGCATAGGGAACTGCTCCTGGAAGAACGTGGCGAATGTCGCGTTCCACATCTGGAAGAAGATTCCTTGCACAATTACGATGCACACGAAGACCAGCGGCAGGCTCCTCTGGTCGATTGCCCACAAGTATCCCCCTGCCAGCAGACCGCCACCGATCCCGCCAGCCACCATGAGCCCACGCCGGCCGATCCTGTCGGACAAAGCGCCGAACAGCGGGATCGTCGCTACGGCAGCCACGTTAGCCACGAGGGTTACCCAGAGGAACTCGCTGCTGGAGTATCCGATGCCGTAGCCCTCTTGGGTCGCGTAGGACACGCCAAAGATGAGAGTCGCCATGCCGATCACGTTAGTGAAAGTCATGATGACACAGCGGACAAGGACCCATGGGTGGGTGCGCAGGAGGTCAACGAGCGGGAACCGGGGCTTCGCCTTACTCCTATCGGACTGCGCCAGGTACGCCGGCGGCTCCTGTACCCGACGACGGATAAGGTAGCCGGCCAGGATCACGAGGGCGCTAAGAAGGAACGGGATGCGCCAGCCCCAGGTTTCGAACTGGTCGTCGGGAAGAAAAGCGGCGAGCGGAAGCAGAACAGCCGTGGCCAAGATGGAGCCGACCTGCGTGCCCTGAAGGCTGAAGCTGGCGAAGAAGCCGCGCTTGGCATCTGGGGAGTGTTCGACGATCATCGCGCTAGCACCGCCGAGCTCGCCTGCGACCGCGAAACCCTGGATCAGGCGAAGGATCACCAGCAGGACGGGTGCCAGGATGCCGACCTGTCCGTACGTGGGCAAGAGTCCGACGGCGAAGGTCGCGAAGCCCATTAGCAGCATCGCGAAGACGAGCACCTGCTTGCGGCCGCGCCTGTCGCCATACGCGCCCAGGACAACAGCGCCAACCGGACGAGAGAGGTAACCCACCGCGTAGGTCGCTAGCGAGGCGATGATCGCTACGGTCGGGTTCTCGGACGGGAAGAAGATGGCGGGGAAAATGAGCGTCGCGGCCAACGAGTACAACGCGAAATCGTAGTACTCAAGGGCGCTTCCGATCCAACCGCTCATCGCGGCTTTCTTCGGGTCCCTCCGGCCGGCGTCGGCTTTGAGGTCTGCGCGGATGTCTCCGGGGGCGGTGCTCATTCGATAAGATCCTTCGTCGTCTTTGGCAAGGAACCGGAATTCCATTCTGCGGGTGTGCTTCGTGATCACGATTGTCGAAGGGGCTGGAAAGCCCTTTCCCTTGAATCGATTCATTTAGCATATGAGGTGATGCGCATTACGTCAACGTTCGCACGACTGCACCAAGGCGAAGGCGCCGGTCGCCGCGGTGGGATTCGGCGCCGGGACGTCGCCATGGCACACCATTTTCGGGTTCGGAGAACGGGATCTGAACCTAGGGCTGCGCTTGGCGGATGGCTGCCCGGCCCGGGTAGCGGTTGCCTAGGCGGAATGCGACCGCGAAGATCCACGTCATGAACGTGACCAGAATGATCCGTTGGACGAGGCCTTTCCATTCAAACAGTCCGTTCCCGGGCTGCTGGCTGATTCTGAGCACGGCTACTCCGAGGGTGAGGACGATGCCGCCGGCCAGTGTCCATCCAGCCAGCGGGCGCCAGACCGGGTCACTGCGGAAGCGCCGGTAGAACACGAAGCAACTGATCGGCGCGAATGTGAATACCAAGGCACCGAAGATGCCGTGCACGATGCCATGGACGCTATGTTGGTCGAACATCACGGACGGGTCGGTGGTGAATGGTCCGGAGGCCATCAGGCTGACTCCGATTGCTTTTATCAGCGCGGGGCCGAACCGGGACGCCGCGCCGGTGCTGAAGTAGGCGGAGAGCCCGACTCCGAACACCAGCATCAACGCGCCGGTGAGGACAAAGTTGAGGATCTGCACCCAGCCGTAGGCGCCAAGGGACAGTTCACTGACGAACATGCCCGTCGGGGAGTATCCGGGGGACAGCCACCCGTAAATTGTGAAGACGGACACGAAAAGGACTGCCCCGATCATGCCCGCCGCGGCGGCCATCCTGACACGACGACGTCCACGCGCACGCCGTCCGGGAGCAGAGTTCGAGATCACAAGGTGAAGCCTAGTACTACCAGATGCTTGCCTGAGGCTGGCAGCTCACCCGATGATCGGCCTCTCCTCCGGCAAGTGATAGAGCCTGGGCTTCGCGGACAGGGCCAGGGAGGAGGCCACGGTGATGGTTCCGATGCGGCCGATGAACATCAGGGCCATCAGCACCCATTGGGCACCGGGCGGCAGGTGGTAGGTGATTCCGGTGCTCACTCCCACCGTGGCGAACGCGGAGATGGATTCGAAGAGGACCTTTTCCAGGCTGTAGTCGGTGAGCATGAGGAGCAGCAGTGTTCCGCCGATGACGGCGGCAACGCCAAGCAGGGCGACGGAGAGGGCCTGTCGCTGGGCTGATGAGCTGATGGACCGGTGTGCGATGGTGACTTGATCGCGGCCGCGGACCTCGTTCCAGATTGCGAATCCCAGGATCAGGAAGGTGGTGATTTTGATGCCACCGGCTGTGCCCGCGCTTCCGCCGCCGATGAACATGAGGACGTTGGTGACCATGAGGGTTTCGGGCGTTGCGGCGCCGTAGTCGATGCTGTTGAAGCCTGCGGTGCGAGGAAATACAGTGCCTGCCAGGGCAGCGAGGAATTTCCCGCCTGTACTGAGCCCGCCTAGAGTTTCGGGCCGGTTCCACTCGAAGGCTGCGAAGAGCGTGAAACCCATCACCAGGAGTGCGAGCGTTCCGTAGACGGTGAGGCGGACATGGACGTTCCAGACCTTGAACCGGACGCCGTCGCGCATCAGGGCGATGATCACGGGGAACCCGAGTCCGCCGCCGATCACGGCCGCGCAGATGGGAACGATGATCCAGGGGTCTTGGGCTACACCGATCAGGTTGTCGCTGTAGAGGGAGAACCCGGCGTTGTTGAATGCCGAGACGGCGTGGAAAATGCCGTGCCAGAGGGCAGTTACGGGGCTGCTGTCGTAGGCGATCCAGAACCGGACGGCCAGGAAAGCGGCTGTGGTCACCTCAAAGATGCCCATGATTCGCGCCACCCGGACGAGCACGGTGCGGACGTCACCAAAATTCACGGTTTGGGTTTCGGACTGGGCCACCAACTGGCCGCGGAGGCCCAGATTCTTGCGGACGAGCAGCGCGAGCAGCGTTGCCAGCGTCATGATGCCGAACCCGCCCACCTGGACGAGTCCGAGGATGACCGCCTGGCCGAAAGGCGTCCAGAACGTCGAGGTGTCCACCGTGGTCAAACCCGTGACGCAGACGGCCGAGACGGACGTGAAGAGCGCCGGCATCAGCGCATCCACATCGCCGTCGGTCCTCGCCTGTGGCAGCAGTAACAGGCCTGCACCCAGCAGGATGACCGCCAGGAAGCCGACGGGCAGGGAGCGGACCGGGTGCAGCAGCAACCGCTTGAAGCGCCCGTCCGGCCGTCTCATACCGTTCCTGGGCCGGAATGCGATCCCCTGACGCCACCCGCGCGGGGTTTGGCCTGCAAGACCAATGTTCACAGGAACGCCGTCACCCTACGTGGATGCGTGGACGCCGGACGGGATTCGATTCGTGCTTCCGAAGGATCTCTCTCACAACCGGTGGCGTGTCGCCGCGGCCCAGGAGGAGATAGCGCATCAGGTGGGCAAGCGGGTTGCCTTCGGACCATTCGAAGTACGCGTGCGGGATGACGCCTGCGGTGTCCCGGAGGGCCAAAAGGACCGCCGCGATGGCGTTGGGGGCGGCCGGGCTTTCGACCCGCAGGACACGGTGGCCATCGACTTCGACACCGTGCACGTCCAGGGTCCCGCCGAAGTTGGAGGGGTCGATGATGTCGATTTCGAGGAAGACGACGTCGGCGGTCCCGGGGACGGCGTTCTGGCCGCGTTGCTCATATTCCTTCTCGGAGTACTCCTGGTTGTCGCCTGCCTGGCGGCGGTTGGCGATCAGGTTCAGTGCGCCGTCGTAATCCAGGGAGTCAGCGATAAAACGGCGGGCGTTCTCGTCAAATCTGATCACATCCGCACGCAGTTCCGTGGTCCGTGCAACGCGGGACACCAGCGAGATGGCGATGATGCCGAGGATAAAGAAGGCAGAGATGGTCAGCCCGTCGGGCTTCTCGATGACGTTTGCGGCCAGCGCGTAGAGCAGGATCAGGGACAAGAGTGCGAACCCCACCCCTGCCAACCGTTGGCGGCGCCGGAGGGCGGAGATTGTGACGGCGATGGATCCGGAGACCATCATGGCCAGGATTCCGGTGGCGTACGCGCCGGCCTGGGCGTTGACGTCGGCATTGAAGCCGATGGTGATCAGGATGCTGACAGCCGTGTACACGAGGACTACTGGTCGCACTGCGCGGCCCCATTCCGGGGCCATGCCGTAGGCGGGGAGGTAGCGCGGGACGATGTTGATCAGCCCGGCCATTGCCGACGCGCCCGCAAACCACAGAATCAGGATGCTGCTGATGTCGTAGACCGTGCCGAAGGTGTCGCCCATTTGCTGGTGCGCCAGGTAGGCCAGGGCCCGTCCGCTGGCCTCACCCCCCGCTTCGAACGCCTCGGCCGGGATCAGAACCGTGGTGACGAAGCTGCTGCCCAGGAGGTAGACGCTCATGATGGCAGCGGCCGCCGTGAGCAGCTTGCGGGTGTTCCGCACCCTGGAGGCAAGGCGTTCCTCGGTCGTCTTGCCGTCGGAGGCCACCAGGGGCATCATGCTGACGCCGGTTTCGAATCCGGACAGTCCGAGGACCAGCAGCGGGAAGGCAATCACGGCCGGGCCGAAGATGTCCCCGATGCCGCCGCGTGCTGTGAGGTCCCCGGTCCAGGTGGCCAGGGCTGCGGGATCGCTGATGACCCTGGCCACCCCGGCGAGGATGACCACCGCGTTCAGGAGCAGGAAGACGGCCACCAGCGGAATGGCCA
Source organism: Arthrobacter sp. ISL-69 (assembly GCF_018613775.1). NCBI lineage: Bacteria > Bacillati > Actinomycetota > Actinomycetes > Micrococcales > Micrococcaceae > Arthrobacter > Arthrobacter sp. ISL-69. The sequence continues at coordinate 16,721 of NZ_JAGGPO010000060.1, read as the reverse complement.
CAACGACGGCTTCGCTGAAGCCGAGCAGGAACACGCCGCCCAATACCAGCAGCAGGACCACAGTGATGAGGACGGCCTGTCCGTCGAGGAACTCGGGGAGGTAGGGGTTCTCCAGCATGTGCACGGTGGCATCTGCCGACGAGAGCGTGATGGTGATGATCCAGGATGTCGCCACGAATCCGAGCAGGATCAGGACAAAGAGCTTCCCCCGCCAGAATGGCAGGAGGCTTTCAAGCATCGCCACCGACCCCTGTCCGTGCGGGCTCTCGTGGGCGACCCTGCGGTACATCGGCAGCATTCCCAGGAGCGTCAGGGCAACGATGAGGAGCGTAGCCAGCGGGGACAGGGCTCCTGCGGCGAGGGCTGCGATCGCCGGCAGGTAGGACAGCGTGGAGAAGTAGTCGACTCCGGTCAGGCACATGACCTTCCACCATGCCTGCGGCCGGGCGTGGTCTTCAGGGCTTTCCGGTCCTATCACCGGCTGGACCCGGTGTTTCAGCAACCACCGCACCAGCCCGTTTTCAGTGCTGGTCTGCGGCCCCGGCCGTCTGACTTCTGCGGGAATGGTCTGGTGGCCTGTATCGCTCATGTGCGTCTCCTCTGTTGCCGGGGGCGCAGCTGTTCCAAAACGTCCGACACCTCGGCGATTCAACGTAGTCCCCGGGCAGGGCGCAAATGCGTGTTTCGGCATTTTCTTTACGGTTTCTTAACGCCGGCGGTCGTGCGGGCAGGGCGGTCGGCACGGCCGTTGCGGTTCCCTCTGACCGGTGGGCAGCGCGCTGCCGGGCTGGCAGCCCGGCCGCGGCGCCGTTAAGGTTCCGCAAGGATTCAGGCGCTGCCGGAAGCAACCGGCCCGGCCGGTGTTAACGTCGGCAGTGATCGCGGTGGTGCGCATCGCGTGGAGAGGCACCGATGACAACGCTGAGCAGGCCCCCGGCGGACCCTTCGGCACCGCGCCCCGGGGCGAAGGCCAGGTTCAGGGGCTGGTTGCTGTTCGGGCTGCAGGACAGCAAGGGCATCCATCAGGGCCCGGGTGCGGTGAGCGACTCGCATCTGAAGAAACACTCGTGGTGGCAGGTGATGTGCCTGACGGGCGTGGACTATTTCTCCACCCTGGGCTACCAGCCTGCCATTGCCGCGCTGGCCGCGGGGGTCATCTCCCCGCTGGCCACCCTGGTGCTGGTGGCTGTCACGTTATTCGGCGCCTTGCCCGTCTACCGGCGGGTTGCGGGGGAGAGCCACAGGGGCGAGGGGTCTATCGCCATGCTGGAGCGGCTGATGCCGCGCTGGGGCGGCAAGCTGCTGGTCCTGGTGCTACTCGGTTTCGCCGCCACGGACTTCATGATCACCATGACGCTGTCCGCCGCCGACGCGACAGCCCACGCAATCCAGAACCCGTTTGCTCCCGGCTGGCTCCAGGGACAGAACGTCCCGGTCACGCTCTTCCTCCTTGCCCTGCTGGCGGCGGTCTTCCTGCGCGGGTTCAAGGAAGCCATTGGCGTCGCCGTCGTCCTGGTCACCGCATACCTCGGCCTGAACGTAGTAGTTGTGGCCACAACCATTGTGGAGGCATTCGTCCATCACGTTGCCGTTGCTGACTGGTGGCAGGCGCTGACGACGTCCCACGGGAACCCGTTCATGGTGGTTGGCATCGCGCTGTTGGTCTTCCCCAAGCTCGCGCTGGGCCTGTCCGGCTTTGAAACCGGCGTGGCGGTGATGCCCCAGGTCAGTGGCGGCCCGGACGACACGGAGGACAACCCTGTAGGCCGCATAGCCGGGACGCGACGGCTGCTGACCACCGCGGCCGTGATCATGAGTTCGTTCCTGATCACCACCAGCTTCACCACGGTGATCCTGATCCCGGAGCAGGAATTCCAGCCCGGCGGCCAAGCCAACGGACGCGCGCTGGCGTTCCTCGCGCACGAATATCTTGGTCACGGGTTCGGCACCGCCTACGACATCAGCACCATCGCCATCCTCTGGTTTGCCGGCGCGTCCGCGATGGCCGGCCTGCTGAACCTGGTGCCCCGCTACCTTCCCCGGTACGGCATGGCCCCGGGGTGGGCCAGGGCTGTGCGCCCGCTGGTGCTGGTCTTCACCCTGATCGGGTTCCTGGTCACCTGGCTGTTCGAGGCCGACGTCGACGCCCAGGGCGGCGCGTACGCCACCGGCGTGCTGGTGCTGATGACCTCGGCAGCGGTAGCCGTGACGCTCTCGGCCCGCCGCCGCCAGCAAGGAAAACGCACTTTCGGGTTCGGGATCATCGCCGTGGTCTTTATCTACACGACGGTTGCGAACATCTTTGAACGGCCCGAAGGCATCCGGATCGCCGGCTTCTTCATCGCGGGCATCATCGTGATATCCCTGCTCTCACGCGTCCTGCGGTCCTTTGAACTCCACGCCACCCACGTCCATCTGGACCGTCAGGCGCTAGAGTTCATGTCCACCACCCTGTCCGGCCCCATCGGCATCATTGCCCATGAGCCGCTTCGGCTGACCGCCGAAGCCTACCGGGACAAACTGACGTCCGCGATTGAAGTCAGCCACTTGCCGGTGGACTATCAGGCGCTGTTCCTGGAAGTGATTGTGGACGATTCCTCCGATTTTGAAACGGAGCTGGAGGTGCACGGCGTGACCAGGCACGGCTACCCCATCCTGGAGGTCCATGCGCCGGTGGTCCCCAACACCATCGCCTCAGTGCTCCTGCACATCCGCGACGTAACCGGATTGATGCCGCACATCTACTTCCGCTGGACCGAAGGGAACCCGGTCATGAACCTGCTGAAGTTCCTCTTCCTGGGCGAGGGCGAAATCGCCCCGGTCACCCGTGAGGTTCTGCGGGAAGCAGAACCCGACGTCACCCGCCGTCCGTGGGTCCACGTCGGCTGACTATCCGCGCTGAGGCACCCTGATCGCCCTGGCGCGCGGGCTTCCCTACACTATGGAGTGGGGATGGGCGGTTCAGGTCAAATGGTCGAAGTCTCCTCGCGCCCAAGCAGCGTGCCGTTGGGCGGAATCGTGGAGAACCGCCTTGGCTCCGGACGCGATTACATTATTGAAGTTGCCGTAGATCCTGTCGAACTTGAGCTCGCCGAGCTGCGCGGCGATTCGCAACGCCACCGCGCCGGATAGTGGCAAATGATTCGGGTAGCTGCGCATGAAGGCGATGGAGCGACGGTCTGGATTCGGGAACACGCTGTCGCCGGTGAGCAGAACTCCTCTGCCGGCCGCTCCGGCATCCCAGTGCACCACTGCGCTGCCGGGGAAGTGCCCCCCGGTCTGGTGCAGTGTCAATCCTTCGGCGATGGTTTGACTGCCGGACCAGTATTCGATGATCGGATCATTGCGCCCCAGCCATTGCCGGTCTGCGTCCGCCACAAGTACGGGGACGCTGCCGAGCCGGTGCGACCATTCGACCTGCACACCAAACATGTGCGGATGGCTAGCGGCGATCGCCAGGACCGGGCCTCGCTCGAGCACTGCGTTCACGGCGCCGTCATCGACATATCCGACCGGATCCCACAGCAGCGAACCCTCGGGTGTCACCACAAGCTGAGCGGTCTGGCCGATCCCGACTTTCGGCTCCGTCCTGATCCCGATAAGTCCCGGCTCGTTCTCCTTCAACAAGATCTGCTGGCCCTGCCGTGCCAGCGCGTCCAGTGTGAGCCACTTTTGTCCGTCCTCGGGCACGTACTGCCGCTCATCGGTGCAGATCGGGCAGAGCCCCGGGGTGGGTTCGTCGCGTTCGACGGCGCAGGTTGCGCAGATCAGCATGGTTGGTCCCTTCCAAGCGTCTTGTGGCCCGCTTTCCCGCCTTCTTCACCTTCGGCCGCAGGCTGGCGTGCCCATGCTATGGCATGCCAAAGCCTCCTAGGAAGAGAGTTCCTCTGAGGTATCAAGCCAAGCTCGGGGAGGGCCGATGCTTTGCCGGGGAGGTTTAGGGCAGACTGGTGGCGTGAACGGAATCCGGTGGGTGCTGCACGTCGATCTCGACCAGTTCATCGCGGCGGTCGAAGTGCTCCGGCGGCCGGAGCTTGCGGGCAAGCCGATCATTGTCGGCGGTCGGGGCGACCCCACGGAACGAGCTGTGGTGTCCACCGCATCCTATGAAGCCAGGGCGTTCGGTGTGGGTTCCGGAATGCCCTTACGCATTGCCGCCCGGAAAGTGCCCGACGCAGTGATCCTGCCCGTGGATCAGGAAGCATACCTCGCGGCGTCTGAAACAGTGATGGCTACCCTGCGCGCGCAGCCCGGCGCCACCGTGCAGGTGCTGGGTTGGGATGAAGCCTTTGTCGGCACTGAGACAGAGCATCCGGAAGCCTACGCCCGGCAGGTGCAGGCCGCTGTCCTGGAACGAACGCGGCTGCATTGCAGCGTGGGCATCGGCGACACCTTGGTCCGGGCCAAGGTCGCCACCGGTTTCGGCAAGCCGGCCGGCGTCTTCCGTCTCACTGCCGGGAACTGGCTCGAGGTCATGGGCAGTCGGCCCACCAAGGACCTGTGGGGCGTTGGAAGCAAGGTGTCGGGCCGGCTGGCCAAACTCGGCATCAACACAGTCGCCGAGCTGGCCGCGTCCGACCCCCAGGACCTCGTCCCGGAATTCGGCCCCAGGATGGGTCCCTGGTACGCGGAGCTTGGACGCGGGGACGGCGCCAGTGTTGTGGACGACACCCCGTGGGTTGCCCGAGGGCATAGCCGGGAGACCACCTTCCAGCGGGACCTGACCGAGCCCGGCCAGGTGGTCGACGCCGTGAGGGAGCTGACAGCGCGTGTCCTTGAGGATGTTGTGGCCGAAGGACGGCCCGTCGTCGGGCTGACCCTGAAGGTTCGGTACGCACCGTTCTTCACGAAGACCCACGCGAAGAAGATTCCCGAGACATTCGACCGGAACGAAATCCTGGCGCTGGCCCTGGACCTCGCAGCCGGAATCGAAGCGGACCGTCCGATCCGACTCCTGGGCCTGCGGGCCGAAATGGCGATGCCCGACGATGCCCGAAAGGGACATACGCCGACGCGCGGCGGTTGGTGACGGCGTATTATGGCAGTCCGTAGACCCTGCGGGCGTTGTCCCGCGCGACAAGCTCCACAACGCGGCGGGCATCGGCCTCCGACCACTCGTCATCGATGAGGCTCCGGCTTCGGACTCCGACGTGGTTCACCGCCAAGCCGACGTCGAGTTAGGCGTTGTCGAAGGCCTGGGCGAGATAGCCGGCCTCACGCTCGAACGGGTAGCAGTGCAGGAGCAGGACGGGGACCTTGCTGGCCTCCACCGACCGGAGAAAGTCGAGCAGAAGCAAGGGGTTCGCCTGGTCAAGGTCTAGCTCCCGGTCCCCGAACCCGACGTGGAGCTGGAGTGGAAGCCCGAGTGAGATGGCGCAGTGCAGGCCGAAACGGATGAGGGTAAGGTCATCAAGGCGCGCCGCCCCACCGGAGTCGATCCGCTGCCGCCACAGCTTCGCGGACTCAGCTACCTCGCGGTCGGCCGGCCGGGTGAGGTCGTGCCTGAAGCCGGCCCGGTAAGCAAGAACCGACTTCGCCCCCACGACAATTTGTGATGGTTGGCCAGCAGCCCGGTGAACGCGTCCACGTAGCCGCCCGGATCATGGTCCGATTGGATCAGGGTTTCGGCGAGGGTTTCCAGGCGAACGATCTCGTGGACCGTGGCCCCGGTAATTTTCGCCATTCCGGGTGGATCGACCATGGCACCGGTCTTGAAGCCGGCATCGATTAGCCAGTGACTGACTCCGGCTGCCCGAGTCATCCGTCGGCTGATTCCAGTTCGCCGAGTTCGCTGCGGCGCCGCCAGTAGAGCTCCGCCGTGACGTGCCGGGGCTAGTCGATGATCTAGGCGCACCAGCGGCTGAGGGCGAAACCCAGCTGGGAGTCGTAGGCCGCCGACGGTTCTGCGAGGAGTTCGCTGTTGCCCTCGTTTAACGAATTCTGAAAGCGTGCTTCGTCGCCGTCGACCCCATACGCGCCGTGCACGTGATGGTCGATGAGCCGCACGGCTTCGACAAATCCTGCGAACGACTCCGCCATCAGATCGACCAGGCCAGGCGGAAGAGGGCCGCGAGTTCCTTTGGGCCCCCGCCCCGTGCGTCTCCTGCTCATGGCGCCTGCCGGGCGGCGGCAGGCTCGGCGTCCTCCGGCTGGCTCAGCTGCCAGCCAAACACCGGATGCGGCGACGCCGTGAGGCAGGGCGAGATTCCGTCGGTCAGCAGGCCGGAAGCCTGGAGTTCGCCCTGGCGCGTAATGGTTGGGATTGCTTCCTGGGTGGGGGAGACACTCATCAGGAAGCGGTTCCGTACGATGGGCGAACCGGCTCGGCTGCGGATGGCGGGGACGATGGATCTTGGCGCTGGACAGGACCTGCGCTGGGGGACAGTGACTCGGCGGCGGTGCCGGATGGTGTTTTCAATGGATCTCCGTTTCTGCCCGTAGGCACAAGCTTGCGCCCCGGCTTCATCGTGTCGGTGCCCCGGGCCGGCGACGAGGCAGCTTTCCCGCTGTACCACTTTGGGCTGACGGATACGTGCTAGCCACCACGAGCGCTATGGATCCGTGACCGGTCCAGAAAACGCTTTCTGCGACCCAAGTCTGGCCCATGGGTTAGCGCGAGTCAAGGAATGTAACGATTCAAAGAAGGCCTTGACGCGGATCAACTCCTCGGACCATACGAAGTCGTCACCACCGGCTCAAGCCCCTGGAATGAATGCAGGCGGCTTCGATTCCACTTCCGTGGGCCAGCCAGCATGCCAGCCGCGAAGGTCACTCATACGTTAGGAAGATCTAAAGAAAGGATCTGCCCGGGGGCAGCCCCGAACTCGCGTTTGAGTCTGTTCTTGGCTCCGTGTTCGACCAGGGTCGGGATGTAAGTCCGGATCCTGCTGGCATCCAATGATTCGTATTCCTCCGCGACGACCCGGGCTACGCGGGAGCGGGGGGCGTCAGGATAGCGTGCGGCGAGCCGGTCAGTGACTTTGGCGATGGTATCGTGCTTTTCCGTGTCGTCCATCAGACAAGTTTGATGTCCGGGGCCGCAGGCGTCCATCAGCTTCCTTAGGGTTTCCGCGGCCCAGGCGCGGGCACGAAGAAATCATGCGGCGGAAACTTTCGTGCAACCTTGAACGTGCACTCTGTGAGAGCGGAACGCTTCGGAAAGGATGCGACTCATGACCATGAGTGAAGAAACTGTTGTGGGTACCTGCCATGAACTCGCCGCCGGGGATTTCATCGTCGCGCGGTACAAGGGTGCCGTCGTTCACCGCGGACGCGTGACCGAGCGGGTCCCGGACTACGGCCTGTTCTGGATCCTGGACGAGCTGACGGGCGGGCGGCGTTTGTTGGACATGGCAGACCTTGAGATCGCCCTTGTGGGCAGCGGCATCACCGCACCGAAGGCCCCGGGCGCGGAATCGGCCGCTGCCTGATGAGGGCAGGGTTCTAGGAGCTCCGGTCGATGAACTCGGCGGGGTTCGTGACGGCGTCGACGGTTTTTGGACCAGAGGCTCACTTTGGTGCACCATCGGCGACGTCGGCCTGGTCCGGTCTCCTAGGGGATTTCCTGGTGCCGCGTTGGCGTCCCGATGGTCTGCGTTGATGCTGGCGGAGTGCGAGCAGGGGAAACAGGAGTACCGAGAGCATTCCTGCTCCAACGAGCGCCGACGCGATTCCGCCTGTGATCAGCCCCTCGTCCCGGCCGATGCCTGTCACCGCCACGATAATCGGCAATCCTGTTGCCCCAAACAGCATGACGGCCCGTTTATTGGCGGGGATGGAGTTGGGGGGAGCCGCGAGCAGCGACGGCAGGCCACGGATGATGAGCAGGAGGAGCAGGAACAGGGGCACCAGTGCGAGAGCGGCTGGGCTTGCGGTGAGGGCGCGTAGGTCGAAGTCTATTCCGGTGTCGATAAAGAAGATCGGCACCAGGAATCCGAACGCGATGGCGTCGATTTTCGTCTCGATGACCTTCCGGTCCTGTTCGGGAGCGCGCGCGATGGCAACCTTCCAGAGGACTCCGGCGGCGAATGCACCCAGCAGCATGTCGAGTCCCAGAACCATGCTCAGCACAACGAGCACGCTGAGGATAAACATGATGGACCGGACGGCGAACTGGCCGCTGGTGTGGAGGGTCCTGGTGACCTGGGAGTGGAGCAGTGAGTGCCGTGCGCGGGAGGCGAGATAAATCGCCAGGCCGGTCAGGAGAACAAACCCGAGAAGTACTGCTGTTGCCGGTCCCAACTGCCTGCCACTAAAGAACAGTGAGATCGCAACCAGAGGACCAAACTCACCAGCCGCACCCAGTGCGGTGACCGCGATGCCGATCGGCGATTTCGATTCGCCGGCGTCGCGAAGGATAGGCAGCAGCGCGCCCAAAGCTGTGGAGCACAATGCGACGCCGATGATCACGGCAGCCTCCGGTGTGGGGGCCAGGACGACGCCGGCGCCAATGCCTGCCGCCAAGGAGATTACCCAGCCAGCAGACGCACGGTTGGCGGGCCGGCCGCGGATCAGGGCGAAATCAATCTCGTTGCCGGCAACGAAGAAGAGCATGGCCAGCCCGAATTCGGCCAGCGTATCCGTGAACTCGGTGGATTGTATCCACCCCAACAGGCTGGGGCCGAGCAGGATTCCGAGGACAATCTCGAACACCACGATCGGCACCTTAACCACACGGTCAAGAAAGCGGGCCGCAAGGGGCGCTGCGACAGCCAGCAAGGCGATCAGAACCAATGATGTGGACAACCCTTGCATCAGCGGTACCTCCGGCACCTCGGCTGCTTCCTTGGAAAGGTAATCCAAAGCTACCGCCACCCTAAGCGGTGGCGCCATAACAGCCAACCGCCAAATGCCCCAGCAGGACCACTCAGCATTGGAACTGTATGTAGCCAAGGCTGGATTACCCCATGACCGTACTATTGCCGTCCTCGGCGCCAACGTGGGGTCCGACCCGCGTATATTGGCTTCGGGCTAATAATGAGACTGGGGGACAGATGCGGCTTCGTTCATGGGTGCGCGCAAAACAACGGGCACTGGCAGCGGCAACAACGTTTTCCGCAGTTGGACTGCTTGTTGCAACGGCAGTTATCCACCCAGGGTTCACCACCACGCACGTAGACCTGAACGACGGCGGTGTGTGGGTGACCAATTCTGGCAAGAACCTTGTGGGCCACCTGAACTTCCAGTCGAAAACCCTGGACGGCGGCCTCATGGCAGCCAGTGGCGACTTCGATGTCCTCCAACACAGCAGCAGTGTGCTCGTCTCGGATCGCGGCAATGCCTCGTTGGGCAGGGTCAAGGTCTCCAGCGTCACTCTTGAGCAGCCCCAGCAGCTTCCGGGAACCGCGGTCCCGGCCTTCGGGGAAAAAGCGGTTGCCGTGGCTGATCCGAGCTCGGGCCGTCTCTGGGTGACGCAGAGCAACATGCTGGGTTCCATCGACTACGACACCCAGGAACCCGTGGTTACCGACGCCGAGGGAATCGTCGCGACGGTAGGAACTGACGACGTCGTCCACGCCGCGGATCCCGCACGCGGGGAGGTGACCTCCCTCCGCGTGAACGCGACCGGCGGGGTGGACTCCCGGGACACCGTCCAGTTTGAGGCCATCCGCGACGTCGAAGACCTGCAGATCGCCGCAGTGGGGGACAAGCCGGTCCTATTCGAGCCCGGGAACGGAACACTCCACCTTCCCGGCGGTCGCCAGGCGCAGTTGCCCGACGCCAAGGATGCAAAACTGCAGCAGAGCGGGCCCTCCTCCGACTTCGTTGCCGTCTCCACCAAGACCGGCCTGATCAAGCAGCCTCTGGACGGCTCAGCCGCAACCATTGTGGAACTCGGAGCCTCCGGAACCCCCGCCACTCCCGTCCACGTCAACGATTGCGTCTATGCGGCCTGGTCCGGCGCAGGCAAATACCTCCGCGAATGCACGAACCCCGCTGATAACAGCAACGCCGATATCCCTGGCGCGAGCGCCCGGTCCAACCTCGTTTTCCGGGTGAACCGGGACCTCGTGGTCCTCAACGATGTCACCACGGGCAACATCTGGCTGGTCACCGAGAACATGAGGCTTGTAGCCAACTGGGACGACATCATTCCGCCGCCGGACAAGACCGAGGACCAGGACGAACCGGCTGCTGATGACAACCCGGTGAATACCCTCCCGGACCGCACCAAAGAGAACCGGCCGCCCTCCGCCGTTGACGACCAGTTCGGAGTCCGCCCCGGCCGGACCACCCTCCTGCCGGTCCTGGACAACGACTCCGACCCCGACGGCGACGTCCTCACCGCGCAGGTCCAAGGCAACAACCCCGCCGTCGGTACCGTGCAGGCTGTCTATAACGGAACCGGCCTGCAAGTGAAGGTTCCGGCCGACGCCACCGGCACGTCGCAGTTCCAATACCAAGCCAGTGACGGCCGCGGCGGCACCGGTGGCGCCAAGGTCACCTTGACCGTCAAGGACCCTGCCAGCAACGAGGCGCCGAAGCAAAAACGGGTGCCCACGATCATCCTGGAACAGGGCAAAAGCATCTCCCAGAACGTCCTCACCGACTGGATGGACCCCGACGGCGACGACCTGCTGCTGCTGGGTGCCCGCGCCACGAGCGACGGCGACCAGGTGCGGACCCGGGCCGACGGCCTCCTGACGTTCCAGGACGTGGGGGCAAGCCTGGGCAAGAAGGAAGTAGCAGTCACTGTCTCCGACGGCCGTGACCAGTCCGAGGGCACGGTGGTTGTGGACGTCCGTGCCAAGGGCAACCTTCCGCCGAAGGCAAACGCAGACCACGTTTCGGGCGTCGCAGGGCAGGACATCCTGGTCTCTCCGTTGAAAAATGACACGGATCCGACCGGAGAAGGACTCCGGTTGACCCGCGTGGCAGGACCTCCGGAGCAGGCAGTCACCCCTGATTACCAGGCCGGGACCTTCACCTTCCGTGCGAAAAACCCTGGAACCTACTACGTGACGTACCTGGTAACGAACGGACCGGACAGCTCTGAAGGGCTCGTGAGGATCGACGTCAACGCAGCCGGAGAGGAGGGTGAGCCCGTGGCGGTCGCGGATCTGGCGCTGCTGCCGGTGGGCGGCGAAGTGCTGCTGGACGCGCTCGCCAACGACTCCGACCCGGCCGGCGGCGTCCTTGTCATCCAATCCGTGGGCCTGCCCGGGAACTCGGCGGTCTCGGTTGCCGTCCTGGACCACCACATCCTGCGCATCACCGACGTCCGGGGTCTCAGCGCGCCCACCAGCCTGACCTACACAGTGTCCAACGGCATTGCCTCCGCCACCGGCGAAGTCACCATCCTGCCCATTCCGGCGCCCGCCAAACTGGTCCCGCCCGTCGCAGCCCCGGATGAAATCACCGTCCGGGCGAACGACGTCTCCACCATCGCCGTCCTCGCCAATGACTCCCACCCCAATGGCGCCAAGCTTCAGCTCAAGCCGGTCCTCGTGCAGGGAATCGACCCCGCCCAGGGCCTCCTTGCCGTATCGGGGGACGTGCTGCGCTTTAAGGCAGGCGGAGCAGGAGGAACGGTACACGCCATCTACGCAGTCACCGGCCCGGACGGGCAGGAAGACTCGGCGCAGGTCACCATCCACATTCGGGGAGAGGGCACGAACTCCAGGCCGCTTCCCCAGCATGTCACCGGTCGTGTTGTCGCCGGCAACACGACGAGGATCGCCATTCCCTTGGACGGCATTGATCCCGACGGCGACTCGGTCACCTTGGTGGGACTGGAGCAGGCGCCGCGCAAGGGAACAGCGGTGGTGGGTGCCAGCTACGTGGAATACACGGCGCCGACTAACGCCTCAGGGCAGGACAGCTTCTCCTATGTTGTTGAGGACCGGTACGGGGCACGATCCACAGCGCTGGTGGCGGTGGGCATCGCCCCCGCGCCTGGATCCAACCAGAGTCCGACGGCCGTTGAGGACAGCATCACCGTTCTCCCGGGCCGCCACGTGGCAGTGGACGTGCTGGCCAATGACTCTGATCCCGACGGCGACAACGTCACCCTCGCAGCCAACCGGCTGGAAGCTGCCGCGGAATTGAAGGCCGACGTCATCGACGGACGGGTGCAGCTCACTGCCCCGTCGCCTGCCGGGACCTCCGCGACGGCGATCGTCAGGTACGAGATCAGCGATGGCCGAGGCGGCACCGCCGTCGGCACCCTTAAGGTCCAGGTGCGCAGCGATGCTGCTGCTCTGGCGCCCATCGCCCGGGACGACCGCGTGACGTTCGCCGAGACCCTGGGCAAGACGGTCATCGAAGTTCCCATTCTGAAGAACGACGAAGACCCGGACGGGGTGGCAAGCGAACTGCGGATAACTTTCCCGGAGGGCGCACCGACGGCGGGCATCTCCGGCCCGGGCAAAGTTTCCGTGCGGCTCGCGGACCAACCGCAAATCATCGCGTATACCGTCACCGACATCGACAATCTCAGCTCGACGGCGTTCATCCTTGTTCCCGGCCTCGACGGGCAGGCACCCGCGCTGCGGAGCACTGCCCCGCTGGAAGTTCTCAGCGGCCAGCAGCTGACCCTGAACCTGCAGGACCTGGTGGTTGTCCGGCCCGGCAAGAGTCCCCGCATCACCCAGGACTCGAAGGTGCAAGCTGTCGCTTCCAACGGAGCGCCGCTGGTGAAGGACGCGACCACCATCGTGTTCACCTCTGCCGACGACTACACCGGCCCGGCGGCTGTTTCCCTCGAGGTTACCGACGGCGCCAGCGTCGACGACCCTGACGGGCGCACGTCGGTACTCACGATCGGCATCACGGTCCTGCCCGACCCCACCCGCAACCATCCTCCAACGATCCCCTCGAGCACCCTCGAGGCTGCAGTGGGCGAGGACTCCAGCCTGGAGCTGCGCGACGTTGCCTCTGACATCGACGAAGGAGACAAGGACAAACTCACCTTCGCGCTGCAAGGCACGCCGCCAGCCGGGATCAAGGTCGCACTGGACGGCAGCCTCTTCAAAGCCACCGTCGATGGCGCAGCCAAGGGCAGTACACTCTCGGTCCCGGTCACCGTGTCGGACGGGCGCAGCGCACCTGTTGCGGGTGCCGTGGACGTCCGCGTGGTTGCGTCCAAACGTCCTCTGGCGTCGGCCAACGACGACGTCATCGCCGGCGCCCGGGCCGGACAGTCCCAGCGGGTGCAGGTGCTGGACAACGATATCAACCCGTTCCCGGAGGAACCGCTGAAAATCCTCAGCGCCGCCGTCGAAACCGGAACCGGTACGGCCGCTGTGGACGGCGATGCAGTCATCGTCACGCCCGCAGAGAAGTTCGTGGGCACCATGGTGGTCCGCTACCGGGTCCAGGACAAGACCCAGGACGCCGAACGCGAAATCGACGGCCGCATCCGGCTCACAGTCAAGGACAAACCGGATGCTCCGTCGACGCCGACGGTCGGCGAGGTGCGTGACCGCACTGTTGTCCTCAACTGGTCGCCTCCCGCCAACAACGGTGCAGCGATCACCGCGTACAAGGTCAGCGGCAGCCGAGGGTTCTCCCAGCAGTGTCCCGCCACCACCTGCACCCTCACGGGCCTGACCAACAATGTCGAATACACCTTCACGGTGGTGGCCACGAACGAAGTTGGCGACTCCGCGCCGTCTCCTGCTTCCGCGCCTGCCCGCCCGGATGCCAAGCCGGACACCCCGGCAGCTCCGACGCTCGTTTTTGGCGATCGGTCCCTCACGGTGAACTGGGTTCCGCCGAACAGCCCCGGTTCACCGGTGGAGAGCTACAACCTGGAGATCTCCCCGGCGCCACCCGCCGGAAACATCAGGGCAAGCAACCTCACGGGCACGTCCTACCAATGGTCGGGCCTGCAGAACGGGACGCCCTACCAAGTCAGGATCCAAGCCTCCAACAAGGCGCCGGACCCCTCGGAATGGAGCCCCTATTCAGAGACGGTCATCCCCGCCGGTGTACCCGGCGCCCCGGGCAAGCCGACCGTTACCCGTTCCACTTCGGGCGGCTCGGAATCGATCATGGTGGTGTCATGGGCTCCCGCGGCAGACAACGGAGCCTCCATCGACACGTACACCGTGAATGCCGTTCAGGGAGGATCCACCGTTACAAGCAGAACGGTGTCCGGCAGCCAGTTGAGCGTGCCCGTGACAGTCAGCAACTCCACCAGCGATTACTCCTTCACGGTGGTGGCCAAGAACAAGGCAGGCACTTCGGCGGCCAGCCCGCCCTCGGACCCCCGCCGCGCATTCGGCACTCCCGGCGCCGTTCCCAGTGTCCGTGCCGATCCGCTCGACAACGCGGTGCAGCTTTCCTTTGGGGCGGCCGCGGGCAACGGCGCAACCCCGAGCTACCAGTACCAGGTCAACGGAAGCGCCTTCCAAACCGTGCCCTCGGACAGGGTCATCCGCACGGGCGTGCCCAATAACGGCAATTACACCATTGGCGTGCGGGCCGTGAACAGCATGGATGGCGCAACCTACGAAGGCCCGGTCACCAACTCCAATCAGGTGGCGCCGTATGGCCAGCCGCACGCCGCGAGCATCAACCCCGTTACGGTCACCACGACGGTGAGGTTCGATGTCGGTGCCGTGGTCAACAACGGGCGCCAGGTCGTGGCGCTGGAATACCAGTCGTCCGACGGGAAGTCGGGCGCGTTGGGGGCAGGAGGAGGATCTGTCACCACAGGGAACGGGTACGACCAGTCCATCTCCATCACAGTCACTGTCGTAGACGACCTCGGACAGCGCACGGCTGTGTCGGCGACCGGAAGGACAGCGCCCGCGAAGTACCTCACGGTGGATAACGGTTCGGCCAGCCCCGGCACCTGCGAATGGCCCACAAACGGCACTTCAGCGTCAGACACGCCGGCGAACTGCGCCGCCGGAGGCGGAACGTTCGTGGCCCAGGGCTCCCGCGTGCAGGTCCAGTGCGTAACCACCGGTGCCGCGTACACCATCTACGACGGAGCCACCGGCCGGCCCACGGGGGCCACTAGCAATGTTTGGTACAAGGTGATCAACAACCTCTGGATCCGTCCGACCGACGGGCCCGTGGATTCGGGGGTCCCGGCCTGCTGATGCAGTTTCCGGATCTGCCGAATATGTCACACAGGCCGGCCGCGAGGGTGTTGGTCGGCATCTCAGTGGCCGGTGTGCATCCGATCGCGTGCGCAATTCACAACGGCGGACAAGTCGAGCCCGTAGGTCGGCCCTTCCCCGGAACCGTACTCCTCGAGGCGGGCCGCACCGCGTTCGAAAAGCCGGAGCGCGCCAACGCTGTTACCCCGGGCGGCGTGTGTCAGCCCGACGCAGATTTGGGCGAGTCCTTGCCAGAGGTTGCGTTCTTCGGCCGGCCCGGCTTTCCAGCGGGCCTCGAGTACCTCATGGGCGGCGAAGGGCCGGCCGGCTTCCACCAGACTCCGGGCTGAGACCAAAGTCTGCGCCGGCGGCAGCGGCTCTTCCGAGACCGGTTCGACGCCAGCGCTTCCGTACGGCAGCGGCCGGCCCAGCGCGTCACGCGGCCGGGCCTGTCGCGGACGCCTTGAAGCGTCCCGATCCCTGTCACCGGTGGTCATTGCAGTTTCCGCCCTGAGCGTCCCTGGACTTTACGAACCTTCATACGCCCAATGCTACGACCCGGCCCTTCGAACATCCGTCACTCCTCGGCCATGTCAGCGGAGGTCTCCGACCCCGCCGGATCAAAGACACCTGCTGCTCCGAAGTCAAAGGAGACGTTTAGGCGTGGGAAGCCATGAAGGCATTGACGGCGGCTTGGGCTTCTTCGCCTGCCGGTCCGAGCCAGAACAGGTGGCTAGGCACCGACAGTTCGACGAGCACGGCACCGGGGATGGTGTCCGCGTAGTCCTCAGCGTGGGCGAAAGCGACACCGGCATCCTGGCGTGAGCCGGTCACCAAAGTCGGGCAGGCGGTCCGTGTTTGGACCAGCCGGCGGTATGAGGCACGATCGGGTCGGGCCTGCTGCAGATCATTGACGAACCCGCGACCGGAGCGCATCCTGCTGAACAGGTCCCGTGCCCGACGTTTGTCCTCCATGGACCAGGTATGCCACCAATTGTTCACTGGTGTCTTTGATAGTGCGCCAACCATCCGACGCAGCCCGGCATCGGACCTGACGAAACATGCCACCATCGCCCAGGTAAGGCCCTGCAGGGCCGGAGAGAAAGCCAATGGGCCGAAGAGTGATTCGAGGCGGGTGTCTGGGTACGCGAGCGTCGAAGGGGCGCAGCTGTGCAGGACCAGTCGCGGCACCAATTCCGGCAGGGACAATGCGGCGTGAAGGGCCTGCATGCCACCGAAGGAGACGCCAACGGCCGCTGCGGTCTGGTCGATGCCCAGTTCCTGGCAACACTCAGCCACCGCGGGAACAAACTCCGCGGCATTCAGGGTTCCCACGTCCGTGTTCCCATAGCCGGGCCGCGAGAACGCCAGCACCCCGTACCCTTCTGACGTGTAAAGGCTCCAACCGCAATCGCTGGCGGCAGAGCAATGTCCACCGGGAAAGAACAGTACGGCCGGCTTGTCCCCGGGCCGGTACATGACTTCCACAGGACCTAGCCGTGTGTGGATCACTCGAGTCTTGCTCACTGTCCAACCCCCCGGTGAGGGTCTCGAGCCCCACCATGGGAGCGGCGGTCAACGAATTCTCTACACCAGCGTCTAGCTTCCGGGATCCGTTGGTTCAGCGACATGGGTTGTCTCTTCCTCCCGGGCTGCGAGGGCGCGCAC
>NZ_JAGGPO010000059.1:0-11409 GCF_018613775.1 Arthrobacter sp. ISL-69 | reverse complement strand
GCCTGCGCACCGGGCGGGCTATGCGGCAGCCCTGCCGCAAGGCTGGCCAGCGCAAGAACCGGATCCCGGGAATGATCAACATTTCCGAGCGTCCTCCGGGGGTTCAGGACCGGGCCGTGCCGGGGCATTGGGAAGGGATCTAATAATCGGCAAAGGGAATCAGTCCGCGATTGGGACGCTGGTCGAGCGGAGCACTAATTACACGATGCTCGTGCACCTGCCGGACGGGCACAAGGCCGAGCAGATGCGTGATGCACTGGCCGCGAAGATCAAGACGCTCCCCGAGGCGCTGCGGCATTCCCTGACCTGGGATCAGGGCATCGAGATGCAGGACTGGAAAACCGTGAAGATCGACACCGGCATCGAAATCTACTTCTGCGACCCGCACTCGCCCTGGCAGCGCGGCATTAACGAAACACCAATGGCCTACTGGAGTGGTCACCGAAAGCTGGACGTTGAATTGAACGTTACGCGGTAGCGAGGGTTTGGGCGAGGTACTCGTCGGGGCTGAGGTAGCCCAGTCTTTGTTGGATGCGGGTGGTGTTCCACCAGCGCAGGTACTCGCTCAGCCCGGTGTGGAACTGCTCGACGGTGCTGGGTTGCTGGATCCGGAACCATTCCTCTTTGAGGTGACTGAAAAACCCTTCCATCGCGGCGTTATCCAGGCATGTGCCCTTGCGAGACATCGATTGAGTCAGTCCGGCTCCGCGTAGCGTGTCTTGCCAGAGCGTGTGCCGGTATTGAAATCCCTGATCGGAATGGACAAGGGGTTTCTCGTTGGGAGCGAGGTTGCTGATCGCGGCGCGGAGGCCATCGGTGACCATTTTGACGCTTGGAGACGGGCCAGCCATGACAGAGACGATCCGGTTGTCATGAAGATCAAGGACCGGCGAGACGTAAATTTTGGAGGCACCAACCGTGAACTCAGTGACGTCGGTGGCCCATTTGGTGTGTTTGGTCGCGGTCTCGAACTGGCGGTTCAACACGTTCTTAGCAGCCTTACCGACCTCGCCACGGTAAGAGTTATATCTGCGCCGGCGACGCACTGGGCTTTGCAACCCGAGCGCGCGCATGAGCTTCAGCACCGTCTTCTTCGACACTGTCCATCCCTGCCGCAACAAGATGGCCAGAACACGTCGATGCCCGTAAGCACCCCGCGCCTGCGCGAAGACCAGACGGATGGCCTCTTTGATCTGCGCGTGCCGGTCCGGCTGGGAGAGCCGGTTGCGGTGGTCGTAGAACGTGGAGCGGGGAAGCTTTGCCAGGTGCAGCAACAGCGGTAACCGGTGTTGGGCCTTGAGATCATCGACCGCTTGAACTTTCAGCGTCGTTCCTGTGACCTCAAGGCCCGCAATTTTCCCAGATATGCCACCTCTGCACGCAGCCGCTCGTTCTCCCTCCGGAGCTGCTCGACCTCACTCTCGGCAGGCGGGTTCCCGCGATCGGCCGGTGGCCGGCCCCGTTTCTTCGGGCGTAACCCGTCTTCACCATCGCGCCGGTAAATGCTGGTCCAGTTAGCGACGGTGCCGGGCGAGGGAAGGTCATACTCCTCGGCCAGGACCCGCCCGGACACGCCCTGAAGATGACGCCGCACGATCTCGAGCTTGGTTTCGACGTCGTACTGCTTACGGTCTCTTGTCATCAGCGCCCCCGATCCTCGTACCTGCCATCGTTCATACAACATTTGGACAGGATTCAGTGCTAGATCAAGAGCAAGCGCGACGGACTTCGCAGTCAGCCCCTGTTCGAACAAATCGACCGCCGACACGGCGTCCGACCGGCTAAGAGTGCTCCCTGAATACATTGCTGCGGCCCCGTTCGATGCCAGACACATAATTACCGTGTCCAGCTTTCGGGAACCATTCCACTACTGCGCCAGTATTTCCCCAAGGGCACGGACCTGAGCATCCACAGCGCCGCAGACCTCGACTGGGTTGCCCAGGAACTCAACGACCGACCGCGCAAAAGACTAGAGTTCAGGAAACCGATCGAACTGATCGAAAACCTCCTGTTGCAATGACCGCCTGAATCCGCCGATCCCTTACCGGGCGCCCTGCCACGTTCGCTTAGGCGGTTGCTACAAGCTCTAGTTCGAATCCATCAGAGTTTACGAGGTATGCACCGTAGTGATCGGGCCGCCAGCGTGCGGGTACTTGTCCTCGAACAACTGCACCCATCCGTGCCGGCGGCTCTCTTCGACAAAGACATCTAGGTCTTCTTGGCTCCCGGAGTGGAACGCTAGGTGATTAAGACCTGGCAGTGTGCGCTCATGTTCTCGGCTACTCATGGCCGGTGATTGTTCAGCAACTATGTAGGTTGGTCCAAGCCGCCAGCTGATTCCTGAGGCCCAGCTCTGGTAGATCGAGTATCCCAATCGGGCCAAAACCCAGCCCCATTCTTGCTTGGCGCGATCGATGTCAGGCACACACAGCTCGATATGGTGCAGGGTTCCCTTGGAATCATTGTTCACGGATGTGAGTCTTTCATGCGCGCAGTCGTCACCCGCTACACGATCGATTATCGGGACAGCTCACTTGATTCCGGGTAGCTCATCCGAGTGGCTGGGGCCCAGGATGCTTCAAGGTCTGAGGGCCGGAGGGCCCAGTCTTTGTCCGTGTTCCAGCCGGCAACCATTCCGCGGCCGATCATTTGGTCGCTGAGCCTTGCCAGACGGTAGGTCGGCTTGGAGGGCGAATTCCAGGAACTGGTGGGCTTTGCTGCCGCGGCCTTCCCGCCGGTTGATGAAGGCGACCGCGGTGATTAGCGTTCCGAGTGCTTCGTTCTGCTGTGTGTAGGCGTGGAGCAGCAGCTGCTGTGCCCATTCGACTCGGTACCGGCGGCGAACAGCCGGATCCTCCGACTCAGCACCGCGCCGAGCAGGTCCGTGATGGCGTGGCCCAGCCGGGCGTCGGCTTGTTCGTGCCGGCTCCGCCGGCCATCCCAGACAACCACCACGAGGCCGCAGCCGAGAAGACAGGTCAGGAGGTTCTCAGGTGGATGCTGGCGTTTGCCAAGTCATCAATCACCCCGCAACCTTTCAAGCTCCACGAAATCGTCCAGCGACGGCCGCATTCCCCTCCGGAACACCATCCCTTGAGGCAACCCTTCCACTGTCGCGTCGGATCCGGACACATCGATCGTGACCCGCGCCCCACCCACCGGCAGGTTGGTGGTGTGCAGGTTTCCCCATGTTTCCGGCAACGCGGGGTCCATCCACAGCGCGCCCAAAGAGACGTGTGCCTCATAACGCAGGAGGGTCCGGATCAGCATCACCGGCGTCGCCGATGCCCATGCCTGGGGTGAGCACGCCGTTGGATAGGGCAGGGGTTCGGGGCATTCGGAGCGGCTGAACCCACAGAACAACTCGGGAAGCCGGTTATCTGTGAACTGGGCGGCCTCCATCAGTGCTGTGGACAGCTGCTGCGCTTCCTTTACGAAGCCGTACCGCATGAGACCGGCAATTATCAGCGCGTTGTCATGGGGCCAGACCGAGCCGTTGTGATAGCTGACCGGGTTGTACGCGCCCATGTCCGTTGCCAGGGTGCGCACGCCCCAGCCGCTGAACATTTCCGGGGACATGAGTCTTGCTGCAACCTGTGGTGCCTTATCCTCGTCCATGATTCCGGACCACATGCAGTGGCCCATGTTGGATGCGCAGGCGTCGACGGGTCGCTTGTCCTTGTCGAGCGCAATGGCATAATACCCGCGGTCAGGCAACCAGAAATGATCGTTGAACTGTTTTTTCAGCCGCTCCGCCCGTTCCCGGAAGGCGGCGGCGAGAGCTTTGTCGCCGACGTCGTAGGCCATCCAGGCCCGGGCGATGTACGCACTGTAGACGTAGCCCTGCACCTCGCACAGCGCGATAGGGGCCTCGGCCATGCGGCCGTCGGCGAAGTTGATCCCGTCCCAGGAGTCCTTCCAGCCCTGGTTGATGAGGCCTTGGTCGTTGAGGTGCTCGTACTCGACGAATCCGTCGCCGTCACGGTCCCCGTACTCTTGGATCCAGTCCAGGGCACGGTCTGCATGGGGCACAAGCGCTGCGATGTCGTCGAGGGGAAGTCCCCAGCGGCTTGCTTCCCCGAGCAGGGTGACGAACAAGGGAGTGGCATCGATGGTGCCGTAGTAGGCTGATCTGCCGCCAAGTGCAAGGCTGGTTCCGACGTCGAGCCGCACCTCATGCAGTATTCTGCCCGGTTGCTCCTCGGTCAGCGGGTCTACCTTGACGCCTTGCCGGTCAGCCAGGGTCTGCAGCGTGCCCAAGGCCAGCGTTGCATCGACGGGCAGGACCATGAAGGAGGACAGTAACGAGTCCCGGCCAAACAGTGCCATGAACCACGGTGCTCCGGCGGCGACGACCATGCGGTCTGGATGCTGCGGGTCCACGATGCGCAGCGCCCCGATGTCGTCGTGGCTGCGCAGGAGGCTTCTTTCGATGGCCGGATTACCCACACGGGTAAGCGGAATACGCTCATCCCAGGCCTTCTGACGCCGCTCCTGTGCAGAGATCATGGCGGCTGTGAGGGAGACAGTCGGTATGCCAGCATCGACTTCGGTTTCGGCTGAAAGCAGCAGCACGGTCGCCCGTATAGCCCGCTTTCCATGCGCTGGGACGATCACATGCAGGTCGAGACCTTCGGCTGTGACCTCGGCATCGTGGACGCGCACGACGATCCCTTTCCGCGTCTCCTGCCAGGCCGCTTCGATCGTCACCGACCCTGCCTTAGCGCTCCTAGTCTGATCCCAGAGACGGTGGAATCGACCGTCTTTGACTTCAAAAAGATCTGCGAAGTCCGCATCCACGGCCAGTCCGACCTCACAGGAGGCGGGCTGAAGGCCATAGTTGTGAATCGTGATGTCCTCCGCAATACCGGCACCCAGCTCGCGCTTCCTCACCACGGTCAGCGGACTATCGCTCCTGCCGTCGGCACGAGCGGCCCTCCCGATGTAGGTGCCCTGGTACGGCGAGGGGGTCCACGCCCCCAGTGGCTCGAGCGGTTGTCCGTTCATGGTGAGCGACCATCGTGACAGGATCCTGGTGTCCTGATAGAAAACCCCGTGGGGATGATGGGGGAAGATATCACCGTTCTGTAGCGATATGCAGAAGGACGATCCCGCCACCAAAGTCACGGCTCCCTGCCCGGTGGGTCCGGCCGCGTTGTCTGCATTCCATCCAGCCATCGCAGGCTCCTTGTGAAAACGCCACGTTGAATTGAGCTGAATCTACGCCCATCCCTGAATGTGTGCCAGATGGCAAGGAGACGATCCAGCCTGTAAATCAGTTTGAAGCGGTATGGGTCCGGATCCACCGGGATTTCCAGTGAGCGTGCGGCGACTGTTGACGTTTCGGAAAACAAGGTCGCGTTCGCTGAGTCGATGACTTTCTTCCATTGCGTTTTCCGCCGACGCAACGGGGCAGTTACCCCGTAACAACGTGCATGCGGTGAGTGGGCAGTCAGGCATCCTGTCCGTAAGACTCTTGGTAAAACGTAGAGTTGCCCGCCCTGTGGTTTTGGGAGCGCGGCGCCGCTCGGAGTTGTTCGTGATGTGCCAGAAAGAAGGTGTGGACAATGTCCACACTTTTGGCTTCGGACTGGGCCGTACATCGGCCTGGCTGGCTCGGATTGGCGATGCTTTCGGGAGTTCCCAGTGGTGGCAGGGGCTGGAGTCCGGTTCGAGTCCCACCTCGGGCACGTGTTTTCCCTGTCCAGGGGCTTGTGGGCCTCTGAGTGTGGACAAATGTTCACGTATGGCCCCCGTCGGGGCCTTATTTGGTGGCAGTTACTTTTGCCGACTTCCTCCTTCTTGAAGTGTGGCGGCCGGGTTGGGGCTAGTTATTCTTCATGGTTTCCTCTGGCCTCCACGACATAAATTTTGTGGATTTGGAGCGAGATGTCCAGTGGTACCGGCTACGTGGCTGGTTCTTCATATCCATTCATTGCCTGTGTGTTGGATGACGACATGACGGAATGGTGAGGCGCCGAGGTGGTGTCTGGGGAGGGGCGCCGTCGGGTCCGCGTGCCGGCGCGAGTACGAGGCAGCGACCCCGAAGCTCCTCCGCAAGCCGATAAGGCCCTTTCTTCGTCGTGTCCGCGCCGTTGTGATGGGCTGGCGGGCACCGGGTGTCTGTCAGATTTCGGCGTCGTTCTGATATCGGAGTCACCGCTGGGTTTGAGGGGCCGGAGTGCAACTTTGGACCGTGAGCGGCGCAGGTACTTGTGGAGGAGAGTGCTCTCGCCCCGCAGGTAGCCGAGGCTGTGCTTCCCGGGGCGCCCTCAACGAACCTGCCAGGTCGTGATCCTGGCCAGAGCTGATCAGGCCGCAGATAACTATCCCACCTGTGGGATCCAGGTGCAGGTGTCCCACCCTCGGCAAGATGGAACCGTTAGCGCGCGTAATTGACGTCGGCCGGTCCGTCGTCCCGCTATGCATCCGGGCGGAGTTTGGCCTGTTCCACGAGTTCGGTGATCCAAGGCCGGCGGCCGCGGTGGAACACCAGGCCCTCCGGCACTCCGTTGACGGAAGCAGTGGATCCGGAGATGTCTATGGTGATCCGGCCGGGGCCAATGGGCGCGTTGCTGATATGAGGTCGCCATAGGAATCCGGAAGTACGGGGTCCATCCATAGGCCACGGAGGGAAACGTGGGGGTCGTATCGCATCAGGCTCGTTACGAGCAAGATCGGCGTGGTAGCCGCCCATGCCTGCGGCGAGCACGCCGTAGGGTACGGCACGGGCTCGGGGAACTGCTCCCTGCTGAAGCCGCAGAACAGCTCCGGCAGCCGGCCGCCGGAGTAGTCCGCTGCCTCCAACAGGGCAGTGGAGATCCGCTGCGCTTCCTCGACGAACCCCATAGCGCAGCAGCCCGGCTGCAATAAGCGCGTTGTCGTGCGGCAACACGGACCCGTTGTGATAACTGACTGGATTGTAGGCTCCCATGTCGCTAGCCAGAGTCCGCACACCCCAGCCGCTAAACATTTCCGGCGACATCAGTCGTTCCACCACCAGCGGCGCCTTGTCCTCGTCCACAAGACCGAACCAGAGGCAGTGGCCCATATTGGACGCACACGAATCCAACGGCCGCTTGTCTTTATCTAGCTCGACAGCGTAATAGCCCTTGTCCGGGAGCCAGAACAGCTCGTTGAACTGCCGCTTCAACGGGCCGCGCGCTCACGCAGTTCGGCCGCCTTCGCCAAGTCCCCGTCGTCATATGCCATCCATGCGCGCGCCGTATACGCGCCGTGGACATAGGCCTGTACCTCGCACAGGGCGATTGGCGGCTTCGCCAGGGTGCCGTCAGCAAAATTGATGCCGTCCCAGAAGTCCTTCCATCCCTGGTTGAGCAACCCTCGGTCGTTGAGACGCTCATATTCGACAAAGCCGTCGCCATCCTTGTCCCCATAATCCCTGATCCACTCCAAGGCACGGTCAGCATTGGGCAGCAGTGCGGCGATCGTCTCCGGGGCAAATCCCCAGCGACTGACCTCCCCCAGCAGCATCACGAACAGCGGCGTGGACATACCCGGTCCGGTCGGCCGGGCAGAAAGGTCCGGCTCGATGATGCCAAGTTGCTGTGCCTGGTCGTGGCCCAGCAGCTGCTGCACGGTTCGTCCTGGCGTGATCATCCACGCGGTTAGCGTGAGTTTGCGGCGTGGTCGGAAAGGAAGTCGAAGGTCTTGTCCCGCGCCTCCCGCGCCTCTGCAAAGTCAAGGTGGAATTGATACTCATGAGGTAGTGCGGGTTCGTGATTGGCGGCCCAAAACAGTTCCGTCACCGGGACACCCGCAGCCCTCAGTCTGTTCCTGTAGGGAACGGACTGCAACCACGTAAGACCGTCGCCGTTTCCCCCACTGATGAAGGTGGGAGGAAGGTCGCCCGTCACGAATTCAACGGTGGACATGGTGCTGCCCGCGTACGTGTCGGACCAGTCTTTGGTACCGGTGTAGGCCCACAACGCGGTCTTGAAGCCCCATGCTGCGATTCCATTCAAATCCGCCATGGCCTGCAGATCATAGACCCCGCAATGGAGGATCGTTGCGACAAGTTCCTGCTTTTGAAGTGCGGGCTCGACCCCGAGCAGATTCGCGTATTCAGGGTTGACTGTCAGGGTAGCCATCTGGCTGGCCAGCTGCGCGCCAGCAGAATCACCAGCCAGCACAATCCGGTTGGAATCCACCTGCAGATCGCCGGCATGCGCCTTGATGTACGCGAGCGCTTCATTGATGTCTTCAACGGCAGTCGGGTAAACCGCCTCGGGAGCGATCGGATAGCCAATGCCGATAGTTGTGTAGCCCTGGGCCGCAAGGATCCGAAGATAGGGTTCCACGTCGCTCTGGGCGCCGGAGATCCATGCGCCACCATGGATCCATACGATCGTCGGAAGCGGGCCGGTGACACTCTCCGGGGTGAAAACGTCGAAAGTTCCGCCGGGTTTATAGACAACTCCGCTACGTGTCTGCAATGGAGTATCGGGAACGTACGGCGTCATCTCGTCAACAGTGGACTCGGCCCCACGCTCGAAAACACTGCGAATTACGAGCGCAGAAGGCCAGGGCGTGGCCGAAACAGCGATGAGGACCATCAGGACCAGGACGGCGAAAAGATCCCTCTTCCGGGGCCGCGCCGACCGTCTCACCTTGGTCGCTGCCGTTAAACCGGGAGCCCCTGCCGAGGCTGTTCGCACCGATTCCTGCTCACGCATACCAGTTTGCGTCGATTCCAACGACCCCATAACAAGCTCCCCCCATTGGCACCCCTTTCGGACTATGCTAAGGCCTGCGCTCCAAAGAACCGTACGGCTGAAAGGGACCGTGTCCTGTGTACTCCGTCGTCGCAGAAAAGGGACCAAACGCGGGCGGGCCCTGCGAGCATGCCAGCGCCCACACACATACGGGTTGAGGACCACCTGCCGGGACAACTGAGGGTAACGATCGGCCCACCATTTGGCAGAGAGGCATCAAGGGCCCCTAGCGTGTAAAGATCATGACGGGTTGGGGGTCCTCGTGACGCTGTGGCCCTCCCGCTGGCCGCGGTCCCTGCCGCGAATGAAACGGCAAGCTTTGCCGGTTTGACGTTGATACGACAGGAATGCGGCCAAACGCCGTTGGCAACTACCGCACGCCCCTGATGGACGCCGGGCTGATCGAACCCACCGGATAGGACTTCGTGAACTTCGCGATCCCTGGACTGCGTGAATACCTGACATCGCATGCGCCGGAGAACTAGAAAAGAGCCACGGGCTCCTTTTGTCATATGCGCTGTTATCGACGTTTAGGCGCAGATACGGTGGAAGCGGCGGCACGTAGGTGCAGCTGACGCGGGCAGCAGCTATACGAGCGCGACCGCGCTCCTACGGTGTGCACAGATGTGAACCCATATGCCAGTTCTGCCCCTACGGGCGGATCGAAAGTGTCAGGATGGGGTCGAAGAGCCTCAAAAGCCTCCGTCAGAGAAGGACGAAACGAGCCCTATTCTGACGGCTCCGAGCCAATCACCTAACGTCCGGTTGGGGTGTACTTCTAGCTTGCAGACTCTAACCGCGCCGGACGCGGGCGGCCAGACGCCTGGCGCCTGTCTGTGGGTTGCTGCCGCGTGGAAACGTGCCTAACCAATAGTTGGCCATGCGCTGCGCCGATGTGGCTCATAACTAACGGCGGATACAGGGATCCCACCAAAAGGTCTCAAGGCATAGTTACGAGCTGTGGAGCCGCTCCGCGGCGTTGGGGGTTTGAGAAAAACGGCCTTGTGGCTAGGTTGGGTAGCGGCGCATGATGACAGTGCCGCGGTCGACGCCGGTGATTCTTAGTGCTTAGAGCCTGTTTACGAGCGTGGCGTGGAGGGCTTCCACGGGAACCGTGGATTGGTGCCGCAAGCCCAGCAGCGTGGGTCTGATGAGCCCGTTAAAGCTGCGCGGAATATCCCGGGGCGGAAGAGCGATGTTTCAGACGCGACGTGGCTGGCCGAGCTCGCAGCCCACAACCTGCTGCGGGCCAGTTTCGTGCCGCCCGAGCCGATCCGGCAGTTGCGGGATTTGACCCGCACGCGATCGAACCTGACTCATGAGCGCACCCGAGAATACTCACGACTGGAAAAAGGGCTGGAGGACTCCGGCATCAAATTGTCATCGGTCGTCAGCACGCTCAGCACCCGATCCGCCCGCAGCATCCTCGACGCTCTCATATCCGGAGAACGTGACCCACAAGCCTTGGCCTCGTTGGCACACACGTCGATGGGCCACAAATCCGCGGCGCTGGTCGAAGCCCTCACGGGCCGTTTCACCGACCACCACGCATTCATGGTGCAGCTGCATCTGGACCGCATCGATCAGATCGAGGCGACCCTCACGGCACTGGACGCCCGCATCGACACGGTGATGGAACCCCTTTTTCTTAGCCCGGGAGATGCTGATGACCGTCCCCGGGATATCGAGGAATGTCGCTAATGTCATCATCGCCGAAGCTGGCGTGGACATGAACGTGTTTGAAACTGCGGGCCATCTGGCATCGTGGGCGGGAGTGTGTCCGAGCCAGAACGAGTCCGCTGGACGGGTCAAGTCCACCCAAACCCGACCCGGCGACCATTACCTCAAAGCCGCCCTAGGAATCGCGGCGCTGGCCGTATCCCGGTCAAAAACCACCTATCTCGCCGTGAAGTATCGTCGCATTCAGTCTCATGCCGGCGCCCTGCGGGCCGTAGTCGCACTTCAACACACGCTGCTCGTCATCGTCTGGAACATGCTCCACGACGGAGTCGTCTATGACGAACTCGGCATCGACCACTACGACAAAACGAACCCCGAACGCACCAAGAAACGCCTCCTACGCAGAATGGTCTCGCTCGGATTCGAGCCCAACCTCACCCCACTTTCCGCAGGGAGCTCACCTTCGTTTTCTTAGTAGAATAGCGGGGTCCTAGACGAACTCGGAGATTTCCACGGATGTTGAGGCGACGTCGCGCGGTCGGGCAGCTGGTGAGACGCCTCTTTATCTAAGGGTTTATGCGCTATGAGCAGCCGTTGATGGAGCCGGCATGCCAGCCGGACTAACCGATTGGCCGGTCATATTTCAGGGGACTGCCCCGGCTTTCGTTGACTCTCGGGGTTGAGTGTTGTTAGGCGGCTTTGATGCCGGTATTGATTGTCTCAAACTCGACCGGGGTTAGCCGACCGAGGCGCCGCTGGCGGCGTTTTCGGTGGTAGGTTTTCTCGATCCAGGTCACGATGGCCAGGCGAAGGTCGGCCCTTGTGGACCATCGCTGGCGATCCAGTACGTTCTTCTGCAGGAGTGAGAAGAACGATTCCATGGCGGCGTTGTCCGCGCACGCGCCGACTCGCCCCATCGATCCTTTCAGCCCGTTGCCCTTTAGCGTCCTGACGTAGGCGTTGGAGCGGAATTGGCCGTATTCAACCGGTCGAA